>NZ_JBFUCI010000261.1:0-9045 GCF_056405335.1 Variovorax sp. P1_H12_2 | reverse complement strand
AGCTGGCGCTGGACTGGTGGGCGGCCGAATGTCCCTCCGTGGAGGGCATCGGCATGGTGGTGCGCAGCCCGGAGGGCAGCAAGGCCATCGAATGGAGCGCGAAGCTCGACGGGCCCGCGCAGTCGGTTGACCAGCGGCTCAAGATCCCCGCCTGGATGGCGGAGTTCGAGCAGCGCGGCGGCCGGCTGGTGGTGCAGGACGTGGGGTTGGCCGAGCTGGAAGCCTGCGCGGCAACGCACGAGCTCGTGGTCGTCGCCAGCGGCAAGGGCGAGATCTCGCAATTGTTCGAGCGCGACGCGGAACGCTCGCCGTTCCACCAGCCCCAGCGCGCCCTGGCGCTCACCTATGTGAAGGGCATGAAGCCCGCCCTGCCGTATGCGCGGGTGTGCTTCAACCTGATCCCCGGCGTGGGCGAATACTTCGTGTTCCCGGCGCTGACCACCACGGGGCCGTGCGAGATCATGGTGTTCGAAGGCGTGCCCGGCGGCCCGATGGATTGCTGGGCCGACGTGAAGACGCCGCAGGAGCACCTGGCGCGCAGCAAGTGGATCCTCGACACCTTCCTGCCCTGGGAAGCCGAGCGCTGCGGCGACATCGCGCTGACCGACGACCACGGCATCCTGGCGGGGCGCTTCGCACCGACGGTGCGCAAGCCCATAGCCACGTTGCCCTCGGGCCGCCGCGTGCTGGGCCTGGCCGACGCGGTGGTGCTCAACGACCCGATCACCGGCCAGGGCTCCAACAACGCGGCCAAGTCCGCCGACATCTACCTGAAGCGGATCCTCGAACACGGCGATGCGCCGTTCGACGCCGGGTGGATGCAGCAGACCTTCGACCGCTACTGGGAAGGCTATGCCCGCTGGGCCACCGACTGGACCAACAGCCTGCTCGCGCCGCCGAAGCCGCACGTGCAGAAGCTGCTGCAGAGCGCCACCCACACGCCCGCGGTCGCCAGCACCCTCGTCAACGGCTTCGACGACCCGCGTGGCTTCGCGCCCTGGTGGTTCGATGCCGTCGAGGCCGACCGCTTTCTGGAGGCCAAGGCGCGCGAGGCGGCGGCCGACCGCTTCGACCGGCGCGACTTCCGCAAGGCGCTCGGCCAGTTCACCACCGGCGTGACCGTCATTACGACCCGGGCCCTCGACGGCCGCCGCGTGGGCATGACCGCCAACTCGTTCTCGTCGGTCTCGCTGGACCCGCCGCTGGTGCTGTGGAGCCTGGCCCGGCAGGCGCCGAGCGTGGCCGACTTCACCGGCGCCAGCCATTTCGCGATCAACGTGCTGGCGGCGCACCAGCATCACCTGTCGCGACAGTTCTCGACGCCGCAGGCCGACAAGTTCGGCGGCGTGGACTGCTGCGACGGAACCGCTGGCGTGCCCCTGCTGAATGGCGTCATCGCTCGCTTCACCTGCCGCAACGTGCGACAGTACGACGGCGGCGACCACCTCATCTTCATCGGCGAGGTCGAGCGCTACGATCGCTTCGACGGCGAGCCGCTGGTCTTTCATTCGGGCTACTACCAGGTGACGACGCGACATCCGGAATGCGTGCCATGAGCGCGCGGCCCGCACCCCCATCGACCCATTGAACGGAGCACATCACATGCAGGACAAGACAGCCACCTCCCCGCGCCACATCCGCATCGAGGCCACCGACGGCAGCGGAAGCTTCAACGGCTACCTCGCCGTGCCGCGCTCGGGCAGCGGGCCCGGCCTGGTGCTCGCGCAGGAAATCTTCGGCGTGAACCAGACCATGCGCGACGTGGCCGACTACTACGCCGAGGAAGGCTACGTCGTGCTCGTGCCCGACCTGTTCTGGCGCCAGCAGCCCGATGTCGAGCTCGGCTATTCGCCGGACGACTGGCAGCGTGCCTTTGCGCTCTACCAGGGCTTCGACGAGGCCCGCGGCATGGAGGACATGCAGGCCTCGATCACCGCGTTGCGCGGGCGGCCCGAAGTGCAGGACGCCAAGGTCGGCGTGCTCGGCTTCTGCCTGGGCGGCAAGCTGGCCTACCTGGCGGCCTGCCGCACCGATGCGGACGTGGCCGTCGGCTACTACGGCGTGGGCATCGACGCCGCGCTGGATGAGGCCGACCGCATCCGCTGCCGGCTCGCGCTGCATGTGGCGGAGCTCGACGGCTTCTGCCCGCCCGAGGCACGCGAGCGCATCGTGAATGCGCTGCGCGGCCGGCCGAACGTCGAGGTGCATGTGTACCCCGGTGTCGACCATGCGTTTGCGCGGGTGGGCGGCGAGCACTACCACCGGGCCTCGGCGCTGATGGCGCACGAGCGCAGCATCGCCGCGCTGAAGAGCGCCATCGGCCCGCACTACGACCTGGCCGCGCTGTGGGACAAGCACTGCGAGTACGAGTTTGCGACGCGCAACGTCGACGACACGATGGGCACGATGGTGGCCGAGCCCTACGTCAACCACATCCCGACCATGACCGGCGGCGTGGGCTACAAGGCGCTGCACCACTTCTACTCGAACCACTTCGTCAACAGCAATCCGCCCGATACCTCGCTGGTGCCGATCTCGCGCACCGTGGGCGCGTCGCAGGTGGTCGACGAGATGCTGTTCTGCTTCACGCACACCACCGAGATTCCGTGGATGCTGCCGGGTGTGGCGCCGACGGGCAAGCGGGTCGAGATACCGCTGCTGGCGGTGGTCAAGTTCCGCGGCGACAAGCTCTACCACGAGCACATCTACTGGGACCAGGCCAGTGTGCTGGTGCAGATCGGGCTGCTCGATGCGGCGCGGCTGCCGGTGGCCGGCGTGGAGACGGCGCGCAAGCTGCTGGACGAGACGCTGCCATCGAACACCTTGATGGACAGGCAGCGCCCTGAATCCTAGATCGGGGCACGAAACAGGTGCAGTTCGTCATTCCCCATGACCAGACGCGATCAGCGCAGCATCGACGACATGGCTGAACAGCAGTTCAGCATGCGCACCGCCGCTTCCACCGTGTCGGCGGTGAAACGCAGGGTGGCGCCGTCGAGGCGCTCGAACGCGGGCCACTGGCAGAACAGGTCGGCCAGCGAAGGCGACTGGGTGCGCAGCGTGACCACCTGCGGTCCCTTGAAGACCAGTGGGCTGGCATGGGAGCGCGCAGCCAGCGCCTGCGCCACGCCGGCACGGATCGCCTGGCGCGACTGTTCGGGCGAGAGCGACACGCCGCTGTGGAAGCCCGTGGCCCGCTTGGTCTGCACGAAAGTGGCATGCGGAAAGATCGGCCGGTTCTCGGCGATGAACACATCGTCCCCGCTGCCCATCACGACCGGCACGCCGTATTCGCCGGCCAAGGCGCCGTAGAGCCCGGCCTCGCCCAGCTCCTGATCGGCCAGCCAGATGCCGGCAAAGGCAAAGCTGTTGATCGTGTGCGCGAGGATGCCGCGTCCCTGGGCGCGCGAGTGGTAGCCGACCATGCAGACCGCGTCCACGCCTTCCTCGACGCCCGCCACCATGCTCAGGTAGCGCGGCTTGCCCTGCACGACGCGGGCGCGTGGGTCGAGCACGTCGGGCGGCATGTTGCGAAAGCCGCCGTGCGAGTCGTTGACCAGCACCTCGGTGGCGCCGGCGTCGAAGGCGCCGGCGATCGCGGCATTGGCTTCCTGCGTCATCAGCAGGCGGGCGCGTTCGAACTCCGGGTTGCCGGGGCGGGTCTGCTCCGAGTGGTAGACGCCTGCGACGCCTTCGATGTCGGTGGAGATCAGGACTTTCATGTGGGAACGCGCAATTGCGCGAAGGAGGAAAGGCAAGAGGGAGGCAGCAGCTCGCCGAGTGCCGCCCGGTGGTTGCCATCGCGGCCCGTCACGGGCGTGGCGCGCCAGAGCGCGTGCAGGATGGCCTGCTCCGTGCTGTCGGCTGCCGCCTGGAAGAGGCCGTCCAGCAACCCGTCATGCACCATCGCCATGGCCGGCATCGGGCGATCGACCCGGTCCGGCACCGTGTAGGCGGTGGAGAAGGCCAGCACGATGTCGCCGCTGCCATGGCCGAAGACCGAACCGGTGCGCGCCAGCCCGGCGCCCGCGCGCAGCGCCAGCCGGCGCAACTGACGCGCATCGAGCGGCGCATCGGTGGCGACGACGATGATGATCGAGCCCTTTTCCGGTTCTTCGGGCACAGCCGGACTTTGCGCCGCCAGTCGTTCGCCGACCGCGTGACCGGCAAGCACCATCTGCGGCTGGCGCCCGTAGTTGGCCAGTACCAGCGCGCCCACCGTGTGCAGCCCGCCATCGGCTGCCGACACGCGCCGCGAGGCGCTGCCGATGCCACCCTTGAGCTGAAAGCTCGACATGCCGCGTCCGGCGCCGACCGAGCCTTGCGCGAATTCGTCATCGGCGCTGGCCAGTGCGTGCAGGTAGTCGGCTTCGGTGACCGCCAACCGCTGGATGTCGTTGAGAAAACCGTCGTTGCACTCGAAGACCAGCGGATTGACCGTGGGCAGCGACCGGCCGCTCTCGGGATTGGCTGCCACGCAATGGCGGATCTGCGCCGTGGCCACCGTGCCGACCGAGAAGGTGTTGGTCAGCGCAATCGGCGTCTCCAGCACGCCGAGCTCGGCCAGCTGCACCAGGCCCACGCTCTTGCCGAAGCCGTTGAGCACCACGGCGGCCGCCGGCACCTTGTCGCGGAACGGATCGCCGGCGTGCGGCCGCACGACCGTTACGCCGGTCTGCACGTCGCCGTCGTCCAGCGTCTGATGACCGACCGTGACGCCTTCGACGTCGGTGATGGCGTTGCGCGCGCCCTGGAGCAGGTTGCCGATGCGGGGCAGGGGAGTGGATGACATGAAGARAGAACTACTGCCGGTCGATCTTCGGATCGAGCGCATCGCGCAGTGCGTCGCCCAGCAGGTTGAAGGCCAGCACGGTGAAGAAGATGGCCAGACTCGGGAACAGCGCCACATGCGGCGAGGTGACCATGTCGGCGCGGGCCTCGTTGAGCATCGCGCCCCACTCGGGCGTCGGCGGCTGCGCCCCCATGCCGAGGAACGACAGGCTGGCGGCCGTGATGATCGAGGTGCCCACGCGCATCGAGAAGTACACGACGATCGACGAGATGGTGCCTGGCAGGATGTGCCGCACGATGATGGTCCAGTCCGACGCGCCGATGCTGCGCTCGGCCTCGATGTAGGTCTGCTGCTTCAGCACCAGCGTGTTGCCGCGCACGAGGCGCGCGAAGGCCGGCACGCTGAACACCGACACCGCCACCACCACGTTGGTCATGCTGCTGCCCAGGATGGCGACAACGCCCAGCGCCAGCAGGATGCCGGGGAAGGCGAACAGCACGTCCGAGATGCGCATCACGATGCGGTCCCACCAGCCTTCGTAGTAGCCCGCGAGCAGGCCGAAGGCCGTGCCGATGAAGCCGCCCACCAGCACCGACAGGAAGCCGGCGGCCAGCGAGATGCGCGTGCCCATCAGGATGCGGCTGAAGATATCGCGCCCCAGCGGGTCGACGCCGAACCAGTGCGTGGCCGAAGGCCCGCTGTTCAGCATGTCGTAGTCGAAGAAGTTCTCCGCGTCGAAGGGCGCGACCCACGGTGCGAACACCGCGATGAACACCAGCAGCAGGACGAAGATCGCCGCGACGATGCCCACGGGCTGCTTCTTGAAGCGGCGCCAGCATTCGCCCCAGGGCGTGCGGACCTTGCCCGCGCTTTGCACCGCGGCGACGGGGGAGAGAGGAACGATGGATTCGGCAGGCACGCCGATAGCTTGCGTCATGGCTGCTTGCTCACTTGTAGCGGATGGTGGGGTTGATGAAGCCATAGAGCACATCGACCACCAGGTTGATCAGGATGAATTCGAGCGAGAACAGCAGCACCAGCGTCTGGATGACCGGGTAGTCGCGCATCTGCACGGCATCGACCAGCAGGCGGCCGAGGCCGGGCCAGTTGAAGACCGCCTCGACCAGGATCGAGCCGCCCAGGAGAAAGCCGAACTGCAGGCCCATCATCGTGACGACCGGAATCAGCGCGTTGCGCAGGCAGTGCTTGATGATGACGGTGCGCTCGCGCACGCCCTTGGCGCGCGCGGTGCGCACGAAGTCTTCCTGGATCACCTCGACAAAAGACGCGCGCGTGAAGCGCGCCATCACGGCGGCCACCGCCGCACCCAGCGTGATCGAGGGCAGGATGTAGTGCTGCCAGGTGGCGGCGCCCACCGTGGGCAGCCAGCCGAGCTGGACCGAGAAGATCTGCATCAGCAGCATGCCGAGTGCAAATGCAGGAAAGGAGATGCCCGACACGGCCAGCGTCATGCCCAGCCGGTCGGGCCATTGGTTGCGGAACACGGCAGAGACGATGCCGATGCCCATGCCGAAAATCACCGCCCACGTCATGCTGGTGATGGTCAGCATCACCGTCGGGAAGAAGCGCTCGGCGATCTCCGTCGACACCGGCCGCCGCGTGCGGATCGAGGTGCCGAAGTCGCCTTGCAGCATGCGGGTGAAGAAGCTCGCGAACTGCTGAGGCAGCGGCTTGTCGAGGCCCAGGTCCTGGCGCACCACGGCCACGGTCTGCTCGTCGGCGTCCTGGCCGGCGGCAAGGCGCGCCGGGTCGCCGGGCAGCATGTGGACGAACAGGAACACCAGCACCGCCACGATGAGCAGTGTGGGGATCAGGCCCAACAGTCGTTTGAGAAAGTAATTCAGCATGGGGTGCGGGTGTCGCGAGCGGGCGGCAGCAAGCGTTGCCGCCCACCGGACAGTCAGTCAGAGAACGAAGGACCTGCGATCAGTTCGACACGGAAATCGCGTCGATGTTGATGTTGGCGTCAGGCATCACGAACACGCCCGACAGACGCTTCGAGTGCGCCGACAGGTTCTGCTCCGTGACCAGCGGCACGCGCGGCAGGTCCTTGCGGATTTCGTCTTGCGCGGTCTTGTAGAGCGCGGCCTTTTCCTTGTCGTCCACGGTGATCAGCGCCTTGGCGATCGCGGCGTCCACCACGTCGCTCTTGTAGAACGACATGTTGTTGAGCTTCGGCGCCCACGACTCGGAGGCGAACAGCGGGCGCAGGCCCCAATCGGCCTCACCCGTGGACGAAGACCAGCCCGTGTAGTACATGCGGACCTTGGCCGTCTTGGGATCGGGCCAGGCATCGACCTGCTCCGTGCGCTGGCCCACTTCGAGCGCCAGCACCTGCAGCTTGATGCCCACCTGTGCGAGCTGCTGCTGCACGAACTGGATGGTCTTCTGGCTGGTCGTGTTGTTGTAGGCACTCCACAGCACCGACTCGAAGCCGTCCGGGTAGCCGGCTTCCTTCAGCAGCTCCTTGGCCTTCTTTACGTCGTACGGAATCGGGGCCATCTTCTCGGCGAACTTCACGCCCTGCGGCATCACGCCCTGCGCGGGGAAGGCATAGCCGCCGAAGGCGACCTTGGCGAGCGCTTCCTTGTTGATGGCGTAGCCGATCGCCTCGCGCACCTTCGGGTTGTCATACGGCTTCTGCAGCATGTTGAAAGCCAGGAAGCGCGTGATGATCGAGGGCGACGCCACCACTTCGAGCTTGTCGCTCTTCTTCAGCAGCTCGGCCTGCTCGTAGGGAATGGGGAAGGCGAAGTCGGCCTCGCCGGTCTGCAGCATCGCGGCGCGCGTGTTGTTCTCGAGCACCGGCTTCCACGAGAGGTTGTCGATCTTCGGGTAGCCCTTCTTCCAGTAGCCGTCGAACTTCTTGGCCTTGACGGCATCGGTCTGCTTCCACTCGACGAATTCGAAGGGGCCGGTGCCCACGGGATGGAAGGCGATGTCCTTGTTGCCCCACTTCTGCAGCGCGGTGGGCGAGATCATGGCAGCCGAGGCGTGGGCCAGCGAGTTGATGAAGGGGCCGARGGGCTCCTTCAGCGTGATGCGCACGGTGCTGGCGTTCACCGCCTCGACCTTGCCCACGCGGTTGAACTGGTTGTAGCGCAGCAGCTTGTTGTCCTGGTTCAGCACGCGCTCGAGCGTGACCTTCACGGCCTCGGCGTTGAAGTCGGTGCCGTCGTGGAACTTCACGCCGGTGCGCAGCTTGATGGTGTAGACCAGGCCGTCCTTCGACACGTCGTAGCTCTCGGCGAGCACGTTCTGCACCTTCAGGTCCTTGTCGAACTGGAACAGGCCTTCATAGAAGGTCTTTGTCACCGCCGTGGTGATGGTGGTGTTGGTGTTGTACGGGTCCAGCGTTTCCGGCTGGTAGCCGATCGACAGCACCACGTCGCGCGCGGCGAGTGCTGTGCCCGATGCGGCCAACGCGGCCAGGCCCAGCAGTGCGGATGCCCATCGCAGGGAGGAAGAGGATTGCTTCATGGAAGAACTCCGGTCGGTTCGTGGAAAGAAAGCAGGAGGGCCTGCGGGATGAAAAATCAGAAAGCGCCGCCGATGGCGTCAAAAATCAAAAGGCCCCGCCGATGGCGTGGCGGGCAACGAAATGGCCGGGTGCGACCTGCACCAGCGGCGGCACGTCGGGCTCGTCGCCGACGGCGCGGATCGGGCTCGGGATCTCGCCTTCGAGCAATGCGTGCGGCTTGTGGCGGCGCGACGGATCGGCCACCGGCACGGCCGCCATCAGCTTGCGGGTGTAGGCGTGCTGCGGCGCCTCGAACACCGCGCGGCGCGGGCCGATCTCGACGATCTGGCCCAGGTACATCACGGCCACGCGGTGGCTGATGCGTTCGACCACGGCCATGTCGTGAGAGATGAACAGGAAGGCCACGCCCAGCTCGCGCTGCAGATCAAGCATGAGGTTGACGATCTGTGCCTGGATCGACACGTCGAGCGCCGACACCGATTCGTCCGCCACCACCACCTTGGGGTTGAGCGCGAGCGCACGTGCAATCGCAATGCGTTGACGCTGGCCGCCCGAGAACTCGTGCGGATAGCGCTGTGCCACCTCGGGCGGCAGGCCGACCTTCCGCAGCAGCCAGTCGACGCGCTGCTGGGCCTCGGCGCCTTTGGCGATGCCGTGGATCAGCAGCGGCTCCATGATCGAGAAACCGACCGTGACGCGCGGATCGAGCGAGGCGAACGGATCCTGGAAGATGAACTGGATGTTGCGGCGC
>NZ_JBFUCI010000260.1:0-9121 GCF_056405335.1 Variovorax sp. P1_H12_2 | reverse complement strand
GCCTTCTGGTGTCGGTCCTTGTGCTGGCCGCGGCCCAGGCGATGGCTGGCGTGATGGCCGAGTCGACCCGCGTGATCTTCCCGCCCGATTCGAGGGAGCAATCGCTGCAGCTCGTCAACCTCAACACCTACCCGGTGGTGGTCGAGGCCTGGGTGGACGATGGGGAGCTGAACTCGGCGCCCGAGAACTCCACCGCGCCGGTCATTCCGCTGCCGCCGATTTTCCGCATGAACGCCGGCGACCAGCTGAGCCTGCGGCTGCTCCACACGGGGGCGCCGCTGGCCAAGGATCGCGAGTCGCTGTTCTGGCTCAACCTCTACGAGATCCCGCCCAGGCCGCTCGATCTGCCGCCCGACAGCGCGACCCTGACCGTGGCGGTCCGCACCCAGATGAAGGTCTTCCTGCGGCCCCAAGGCTTGCCGATGGCGGCTGGCGAGGTGGCCGACAAGCTCGTGCTGTCGCTTCAGGCCGAGCCCGGTCGACCCGCGCTCAAGATCGACAACCCGACGCCCTACTACGCATCGATCGCCGCGGTCCAGTATGCGAACGCGCCGGCGGCCGAACAGGTGGAGGCGTTGATGGTGGCCCCCTTCGGCAGCCTCGACGTGGACCTCAAGCCGCCGGCCCACGCGCAGGCAGACGCGGAGATCGCCTTCACGCTGATCGACGACGAGGGCAACGCCATCGTGCAGACGCGGTCGATCAAGTCGGCGCGGCGCCCGAACGCACCCTGAAAAAGCGACCCGTGCGGCGTCGCTTTTTGGTCCGACGCCAGGCGCAACCAAGGGCGTTCTCTTCCGCCGGTTCGAAGCCTCAGTCGTAGGGCAGGCGTTGCTGCGATCAAAAAGAAAGCGGCCCGCGGGCCGCTTTCTTGTCTGCTGGCGAGGCGTCTCGCCTGGCTCGATCACTCGACCTTGGCCTTCGCCCGCAGGTCGTCCTGGTACTTCTGCAGGCGCTGCTGTTGCAGCTGCTGCGTGATCTGCGGCTTGACTTCTTCGACTTTCGGCAGCTGTGCCTGGCGGATGTCGTCGACCCGGATGATGTGGTAGCCGAACTGCGACTTGACCGGCGCGGCCGTGGTCTCGCCCTTCTTGAGCTTGATCATCGCTTCCGAGAACTCGGGCACGAAGCTCGCGGGCGCTGCCCAGTCGAGGTCGCCGCCGTTGGCGCCCGAACCCGGGTCCTTGCTCTGCTTCTTCGCGATGTCCTCGAACTTGGCGCCCTTCTTGAGGTCGGCCAGGATCTTGTTGGCCTGGTCCTCGGTCTCGACCAGGATGTGGCGGGCCTTGAATTCCTTGCCGCTGTTGGCGGCAACGAACTTGTCGTACTCGGCCTGGACGTCGGCGTCGGTCACCGCGTTGGTCTTGCGGTAGTTGTCGAACAGCTGGCGGATCAGGATCGCCTGGCGGGCGAGTTCGAGCTGGTTCTTGTAGTCGTCGGTGGCGTCGAGGCCCTGCTTTTGCGCCTCCTGCATGAAGATCTCGCGCGCGATCACTTCCTCGCGCAACTGGCCCTGCATCTCGGGCGTCACCGGCCGGCCGGCCGCGGCCAGCTGCTGGGCCAGCACGTCCATGCGCGCCTTGGGCACGGCCTTGCCATTCACGATGGCGGCGTTCTGCGCCAGGGCGGCGAACGGAATGGCGCCGACCAGGGTGGCGACCGCGACGGCCTTCAGGATGTTTGTCTTCATAGGGGGAGGGGTGTGGTTCGCCGCACGACCGTGCGGGGGAGGTGATTCGACGCCTTAAAGCGTCTCGATGGCAAGCGCGTGGAGGCCCTGTGCGATGAAAAGTTGCAGCGCATCATACACAAGCCGATGGCGCGCCACGCGGGGCTTGCCGGCGAACAGCGGCGAGGCGATGCGGACCCGGAAATGGGTGCCGTAGCCCTCGGCGCCGGCGCCCGCATGGCCGGCATGGGCGGCGCTCTCGTCGATGACTTCGAGTTCGGTCGRCTGCAGCACCTCGCGCAGCCGCAGCTCCAGGTCCCGGGCGGTAGGAAGGCTCATGCTGCAGGCTTGTCCGACTTGAGATGGGGCGAGATGTAGAGCCCCTGAGCGATCAGGAACACGATCGGGAAGACGTAGCCCCAGAGCTTGAAGTTGACCCAGGCCTCGGTCGTGAAGTAGGCCGCGACGTAGCCGTTGAGGACCGCCATGAAAAGGCAGTAGCCGATCCAGGCGACATTGAGCCGGCCCCAGACCGGGGTCGGCAACTCCAGCTGCGCACCCAGCAGCATCTTGAGGAAGTTCTTCTTGAAGCCCCACAGCGCGACCGCGAGCGCGATCGCCATGGCGCCATAGAGCACGGTCGGCTTCCACTTGATGAAGCGGTCGTCGTGCAGCACCAGCGTCAGCGAGCCGAACAGCAGGATCAGCACCAGCGTGGCCTTCTGCATCGGCAGCAGGCGGCGCTCCATGAACCAGGTGATCGCCATCTGCAGTGCGGTCGCGGCCATCAGCACGCCGGTGGCCGTGTAGATGTCGTAGAACTTGAAGGCGCCGAAGAACAGCAGGATCGGGAAGAAGTCGAGAAAGAGTTTCATGGTCGGGTTCAGTCGGTCTCGCGCTTGTGGAAATCCAGCGAGGCCGAGTTCATGCAGTAGCGCAATCCGGTTTCGGTCGGGCCGTCGGGGAACACGTGGCCCAGATGGGCGCCGCAATTGGCGCAGACGTTCTCGGTGCGCACCATGCCGTGCGTGCGGTCGACGATGTTGCGGATCGCGCCGGGCACCGCTTCCTGGGAGAAGCTGGGCCAGCCGCAGCCGGCATCGAACTTGGTGGCGGATTCGAACAGCTTGGCGCCACAGCAGATGCAATGGTAGCTGCCGTCTTCCCAGTGGGCCTCGTACTTGCCGGTGAAGGGGCGCTCGGTGGCGGCATGCCGGGTGACCTCGAAGGCCCCGCGCTCGGCGCCCTTCTCGGCCAGCAGGGCTTTCCATTCGGCATCGGTTTTCTGGACGGGAGAAGTCATGATGAACAGCTGATTTCGATCGTGGAGGCCCAGTCGGGCGGGAAGCCGGCAAAGTCGTCGTGGCCGGCGTGGTCTGCAAATGGGGCTTCGAGCAGTCTCAGCAAGGTGGCGACGCCGTCGAAGTCCTTCTGCTGGGCCGCTTCGATCGCCTGCTGGGCCAGGTGGTTCCGCAACACGAACTTGGGATTGCTCCCGAGCATCCGGCCGGCAGCCTCGGCGGCCGGCGTTGCCGCACGCCGCCCGGCGTACGCCTGCAGCCAGGCGTCGAAGCCCGCGCGGTCGATGAACAGGTCGCGCACCGGCTCGGGATTGTCGCCTGCCACGGCGTCGGACAGCCGGCGCCAGAAGATCGTGTAGTCGACCTTCTCCTGCGCCAGCAGCTGGAGCACGCCCTCGATCAGCGCCCGGTCGCCGTCGGCGGCCTCGGCGAGACCGAGCTTGCTCCGCATGCGAGCTTCGAAGGCGTTCGGGAACACGGTCTTGTACGACTCCAGCGCCGCGACCGCGACCTCCTGGTCGCCGATCAGCGGCAGCAGCGCCTGCGCCAGGCAGAACAGGTTCCAGTAGGCGACGTTGGGCTGCTGGTTGAAGGCGTAGCGGCCGGCCGTGTCGCTGTGGTTGCAGACGTGGCGCGGATCGAAGCCGTCGAGGAACTGGAACGGCCCGTAGTCGATCGTGAGGCCGAGGATGCTCATGTTGTCGGTGTTCATCACGCCATGGCAGAAGCCGATGGCCTGCCATTGTGCGAGCAGGACGGCGGTGCGCTCGCTGACCGCCTCGAGCAGCGCGGCATAGGCGTTGCCGTTGAAGCGCGATGTCGTGCGGCAGGCCGGGTAGTAGCGGTCGATGACGTAGTCGGCCAGGGCGCGCAGTTCGTCGTCGCGCTGGTTGGCCGCGAAATGCTCGAAATGGCCGAAGCGGATGAAGCTGGGCGCGACCCGCGTCACGACCGCGGCGGTTTCGAGCTCCTCGCGCCGCACCCGGGCATCGGAGCCGGTCACGCACAGGGCCCGCGTGGTCGGGATGCCCAGCCCGTGCATCGCCTCGCTGCAGAGGAACTCGCGAATGCTGGAGCGCAGCACGGCGCGGCCGTCGCCCATTCGGGAGTAGGGCGTCAGGCCGGAACCCTTGAGCTGCACTTCCTGCCCATCCGCGGTTTCTCCGAGCAGGATGGCGCGGCCGTCGCCGAGCTGGCCGGCCCAGACGCCGAACTGGTGGCCGCTGTAGACGCTGGCCAGCGGGCGGCTGCCGGCGATTGGCAGATTGCCGGTAAAGGCGGCCAGTCCTTCGTCGGAATGCAGCCACGAGGCGTCCAGGCCGAGCTCGCGCGCCAGGTGCTCGCTGCGGCCGACCCAATAGGGATCGGGCAAAGGGCGGGGCTGGAGTTCGGTGTAGAAGGCGGGGCCCAGCGCCGAAAAGCCCGGGGCCCAGCGCAGACCCAGGTCGACCAGGTCCGCTTCGTCTGCAAGCATGCTCATGGGGGGCATTGTCCCGCAGCGGGCGAGACCCCGGGCCGCAGGGGCCATCCCGATGCCTGGCAGGCGGAACTCAGAGTCCGGCCGGCACCGTCGTCCCCGGCACCTCGCCGCTCTCCCACAACTGCGCCCGGTACTGCGCCGGCGGCAGTCCGAACCAGCGCTTGCAGGCGCGAAAGAAGTTGCTGCTGTCGACGAAGCCGAGCAGGTCGGCGACATCGGTGAGGGTGTGGCGCCGGTCGGCCAGGTACTTCTGCGCCAGTTCGCGGCGGGTGTGGTCGAGCAGGGCCTGGTAGGAGCTCGACTCGGCCTGCAGGCGGCGCTGCAAAGTGCGCTCCGCGACGCCGAGGCCGGTCGCCACATCCTGGCGGCGCGGCTCGCCGCCGGGGAGCCGGCGAATGATCTCGGTGCAGACCCGGCGGCTCATGGTGCTGTCGGCCAGCTGGGTCAGTTGCTCGTCGAGCAGGCGCTCGTGCAAGGCCGCCAGCGCCGGATGCTGCGTGGGGATCGGCGCGCGCATGTCGGCGCCGGCCAGCAGCAGCCGGTTGGACTCGGCGCCGAAGCGCAGCGGGGCGCCGAAAGCCGCGCGATGCGGCGCGTCGCTGGGCGGCGGCGCGAAGACGAATTCGGCCGCCAGCGGCCGCAGTTCGCGCCGCGTGAGYCAGCCGCACAGCATCAGCATGGTCAGCATTCCGTACTCGACGCGCTGGCGCGGCACCGGCTGGCGGTTGCCGACATGGCCGATCACCAGCCAGTGGCCGCGGGCATCGGCCTCGAGCTCGAAGGTGGCGGCGTCCGAGATCACCGCCAGGTAGCGCGCCAGGCGCTCGAGGCCGGCCAGCAGGTTCGGGCTGCAGGTCAACGCGTGGCCCAGCGTGTCGAAGTTGCCATGGCGCGCGGCGAGTTCGCGCGCCAGTCCGAGCGTCGACTTGCCGGAGCGGGTCACGGCCAGCCGCCAGAGCTGGCTGATCTCGTCGGCCGGGAAGCGGGCTTCGGGCCGATCGATCCTGGCAGCGTCGAAGCCGCTGTCGCGCAGCAGGGCCGGCACGTCCAGACCCTCGGCCGCGAACATGTCGAGCACGCCGCGCAGCCAGGAGCCCGAGCTGGTGCGCGTCGGGGCGACCGGCGGGGCAGGGTGCAGGAAATCGGGCGTTTGCGTTTCTGAAGTCACTGGTTTGGCGCGCTTGCGATAGCAGGCATGGAAGGGGTCGTTCCTAGAATTTTCCAGGGCTGCGAAGAACCAGCGAAGTATCGAGGCCAGCCCTGGCAGAAGGCATTCCGAATAACCCGATGAGGAGACAAGACATGAGCATGACAGCCCGGAAATGGGGCGCGGGAATGGTGCTACTGTGCGCCATGATCACCGCCTGCGGCGGATCATCCGATCCCTCTTTCCCTCTGACGCCGCCCGCGGCCGCCAATGGCAATCCCCCGGCCACACCGCCCGTGGCGGCCGTGCCGCAGACGCCGGCGCAGGATCCGCCGACGCTGCGCCAGACCGCCCAGGGCAAGGTCGGCGGCGTCGACGACAGTGCCCGCTCGGGCACCTGGTGGTGGAAGGGCCTGCCGTTCGCCCAGCCGCCGATCGGCGCGCTGCGCTGGCGCGCCCCGGCCGAGCCCGAAGCCTGGACCGACGTGCGGCCGGCCAAGCAATTCGGCAATCCCTGCCTGCAGATCGGCCGCATCTACGGCCCGGGCGCCAACAACACCTATGACGCCACGATCGCCGCCACGCTGAACACGCCGGTGGGCAACGAGGACTGCCTGACGCTCAACATCTGGCGTCCGTCCACGACCGACGAGAAGCTGCCTGTGATGCTGTTCATCCACGGCGGCAGCAACATCTCGGGCTTTACCGCCGACCCGGTCTATGACGGCGCGAACCTGGCGAAGAAGGCCAACGCGGTGGTCGTCACGGCCAATTACCGCCTGGGCGTGCTCGGCTTCCTGAATGTGCCGCAACTGCACGTCGGCGGCAGCGAGGGCGACGACTCCGGCAACTTCGCGCTGCTCGACAACCTGGCGGCGCTGCGCTACATCCAGAAGAACATCGCGGGCTTCGGCGGCGATGCAGGCAATGTCACGGTGATGGGACAGTCGGCCGGCGCGATCAATTTGCTGGCCCTGATGGCTTCGCCGATGGCCAAGGGCCTGTTCCACAAGGCGATGCCGCTGTCGGGCGGCATCTCGCTGGCGAGCAACCTGCCGGCCGGCAGCCTGCCGACGCTGAACCCGGCCTCGGCCTACCTGGCGCAGGGCAACGGCCTGCTGCGGAACCTGCTGGTGGCGGACGGCAAGGCGGCCGACCTGGCGGGCGCGGCGACCTACGCCGCCGGCCTGAGCAACGCGCAGGTGGCCGACTACCTGCGCGGCAAGGACGGCAAGACCATTCTCGCCACGGTGCTGGCCAAGGGCCTGACGGGCTCCGGCCCGATTCCCGACGGCGCGGTGCTGCCGGTCGATCCGATCGCGGCGATCGCGGCCGGCCAGTACCTGAAGGTGCCGACGGTGACGGGTATGACGCGCGACGAGGGCAAGCTGTTCACGCCGTTCCTGCCACTCGTCGGCGGCCCCAAGGTCGGTTTCAAGATCGACGATGCGACGCGCTTCACGATGATGCAGAACTTCAATCCGGACGCGGCCCCCACGCTGACCTCCGCCGACATCATCGATCCGGTCTACCTGCCGGTGACGACGGCGGTCTCGGGCTACGACGCCATGACCGCGCGGATCACCAATGCCTTCATGGTGCCGAGCCGCAACAACCTGCTCGACACGATGAAGACCCAGCAGTCGAACGTCTGGCACTACCAGTTCGACTGGGCGCAGCAGCCGGCGCCGTGGAACGAGGTCTATGGCGCCGCGCATGCCTTCGACCTGGGCTTCGTGTTCGGCAACTTCGGCCCGTCGCTGTTCTCGAACGCGACCAACAGCGCGGCCAATCGGCCGGGCCGGGTGGCGTTGTCGGACGCCATGATGTCGAGCATCGCCGCCTTCATGCGCAACGGCGATCCGAACACC
This sequence comes from Variovorax sp. P1_H12_2, assembly GCF_056405335.1. NCBI lineage: Bacteria > Pseudomonadati > Pseudomonadota > Betaproteobacteria > Burkholderiales > Comamonadaceae > Variovorax > Variovorax sp. P1_H12_2. The sequence continues at coordinate 1,653 of NZ_JBFUCI010000260.1, read as the reverse complement.
GGCGCGCTGGGCACCACCTGGGCGCCCTGGCCGTCGAAGCTGAAGTTCGACGCCACGCAGACTGCATTGCAGATCACGACGCAGTGAGTCGACGCCTGACGCGGTGGGGACAGCGTCTCGAGGGCTGCGTCCAGCAGCAGCTTTCGCGATCGCTCCCTTCGGGTGCTCCTGGTGCGCTTGCGTTCGGGAGCAGAATCCGCCGCGGTCACGCGAGTGCTTTTGGCTTTCTGGGCGGCGCAGTGCGGGTTTCTGTCATTGTGCGCGGGGCCGAAGATTGCGTGAATCGTCGTTGTCCGCAAAATTATTGAAGTCCATTTGAAGGAGCCTGTAGATGCTGGGTTTGATGCAAGACCAACCGCTTTTGATTTCGTCGCTGATCGAATTCGTGGAGCGCCACCATGGCGACGCCGAAATCGTCTCGCGCCGGGTCGAGGGGGATCTCCATCGCACGACGTGGGGACGGATCGCGGCGCGGTCGCGACAGGTCGCCAATGCGCTGGACGACGAGAAGCTGCAGTTCAGCGACCGCGTGGCGACACTGGCCTGGAACGGCTATCGCCACCTGGAGCTGTACTACGGCGTCAGCGGCAGCGGGCGTGTGCTGCACACGATCAATCCGCGCCTGCACCCGGACCAGGTCGCCTGGATCGCCAACCATGCCGAAGACCAGATCCTGTGCTTCGACCTCTCGTTCCTGCCGCTGGTGCAGGCGGTCCACGCCAAGTGCACCACGATCCGAAAATGGATTGCACTGTGCGATGCCGACAAGCTGCCGGCGGATAGCGGCGTGCCCAACCTGGTGAGCTACGAGACCTGGATGGGACAGCGCTCCGAGGTGTACCCATGGCCGAGCTTCGACGAGAACTCGGCCTCCAGCATGTGCTACACGAGCGGCACCACGGGCAACCCCAAGGCCGCGCTCTACAGCCACCGCTCGACGCTGCTGCACGCCTATGCCGCGGCCTTGCCGGACGTCATGTGCATCTCGGCGCGCGACTCGGTGCTGCCGGTGGTGCCGATGTTCCACGTCAACGCCTGGGGTATTCCGTATTCGGCCGCGCTGGTCGGCGCCAAGCTGGTGTTTCCGGGGCCGGCGCTCGACGGCAAATCGGTCTACGAGCTGATCGAAGCCGAGAAGGTCACTTTTGCCGCCGGCGTGCCCACCGTCTGGCAGATGCTGTTGGGGCACCTGCAGGCCAACGGCCTGAAGTTCTCGACCCTGAAGCGCACCGTGATCGGCGGCTCGGCCTGCCCGCCGGCCATGATCGACGCCTTCCAGCAGCACTACGGCGTGGACGTCCTGCATGCCTGGGGCATGACCGAGATGTCGCCGCTGGGCACCTTGTGCACCCTCAAGAACAAGCACCTCGTGCAGACGCCCGAGGAGCAGACCGCGATCCGCATGAAGCAGGGCCGCGCGATCTTCGGCGTCGACATGAAGATCGTCGACGGCAACGGCGAGGAGCTGCCCTGGGACGGCAAGGCCCCTGGCGACCTGCTGGTCAAGGGGCCATGGGTGGTCAAGGAGTACTTCAAGGCCGAGGGCGGTGACCCTCTGGTTCCCGATGCGCAGGGCCGCGGCTGGTTCCCGACCGGCGACGTTGCCACCATCGATGCCGACGGCTTCCTGCAGATCACCGACCGCAGCAAGGA
>NZ_JBFUCI010000259.1:0-9123 GCF_056405335.1 Variovorax sp. P1_H12_2 | reverse complement strand
GGGCGGTTTCCAGACCAGCCCGAACGTCGGCGACATCAACGGCTGCGACGGCAACCTGAAGAACGTCGACGGCAGCGACTCCGAGATCGCCAACATCGTCAAGCGGCTCGACAACCGCGTCGACCTGGTGATCAGCGGCCACACGCACTCGGCCTACAACTGCTCGGCCAGCACGGTCGACGTCAAGAACGTCAACGGCGTGGCGGTCAGCGCACCGCGTCCGACGGGCTTGCCCAACAGCGAGGGCCGCCTGGTCCCCGTCACCAGCGCCAGCGCCTTCGGCCGTGTGCTGAGCGACATCGACCTGACCCTGCATCCGCGTTCGCACAAGGTGCTTGCGGTGTCGGCGACCAACCGGCTGGTCGATCGCACGGACGTCGCGATCAACGACGCCATCCGCACCGACCCCAGCGTCAAGAACATCGTGGACGGTTACAGCGCGCTGGTGTCGCCGCTGGCCAACCAGGTCATCGGCACGATCGCCGCGCCGCTGCCCAACAGCGCGAACAGCGCCGGCGAAATGCCGGCCGGCAGCCTGATCGCCGACGCCCAATTGCAGGCCACGCAGCCCGCTGCGCTCGGCGGCGCGGTGATGGCTTTCATGAACGCGGGCGGGGTGCGCAGCCCGGGCTTCGCGATCGCCGGTAGCAGCTACCCGTACCACGTGACTTACGGCAATGCCTTCACGGTGCAGCCGTTCGGCAACAGCCTGGTCACGATGACGCTGACCGCGCAGCAGCTGAAGAACCTGCTGGAGCAGCAGTTCGTCGGCTGCCAGGGCCAGACTGCGCAGCGCATCATGCAGGTGTCGAACGGCCTGAAGTATTCATGGAGCGCCTCCGCCGCGCCGTGCTCGAAGATCGTCAACGTGGTGCTCACGCCGACCGATGTCACCGTGACGCCGCCGGTGCCGACCGGCGCGTCCGAGACGATCGTCGCCAACGGCGTGGTGCAGAACGCGGCCAGGACCTACCGGGTCACCGTCAACAACTTCATGGCCAGCGGCGGAGACGGCTTCACGGTGCTGCTGGGCGGCACCGGCGTGCTGGGCGGCGCGCAGGACGTCGATGCGCTCACGGCCTATTTCAACGCCGGCTACAAATCGCCGAAGCCGGCCTACGACCCGACGCTGCCGGCCCTCGCGATCCCGCGCATCACGGCCTTGCCCTGACGGTTCGAGGATTGGACTTGAGCCATCGGGCCGCATGCTTCGCAGTCGCCATCGGGCTCGGGCTCTGCGGCGCGCAGGTCGATGCACAGCCGGCAACGGCCGGCGCGTTGCCGCGCTCTGCCGCATCGATCACGGACATGCGGGTGCGCGACCCGGCGCTGATGGAGGCGCGCTCGGCACTGCTGGGCAGTGCCGAGGCGGCCCTCGCGCGTGGAGACACCGTGGCGGCCACCGACGTGCTGGACCGCGCCGCGATGATGCTGCACGCACCCGACACCGAGATGGGACTGGTGCGGGCTTACATGCAGGCCGGCCAGTACCGGCGTGCACTCGCGTTTTGCGCCCACACCTCGGGGGCGCACCTCGAATCGGCAGCGGCCGGCGCGCTGTACGCGTGGCTGCTGCGGGTCGGCGGCCAGGACGCGTTCGCGCAGCGGGTGCTGGACGGCACCCTCCAGAGATCGCCGCAGGACCCGGTGCCATTGGAGGTCCGCCGCGCCTTCGCGGCGCCCTTGCCGGTGGCGGCGGGGCCCTTGCTGCAGACGCCGCACCGGATGGCGCCGCAGGCCGTGATGGAGCGAGGGCAGGCGGCGATGCCGGACGCCGCGCGCGTGATCGCAAGCGCTGTCCTGATCGGCGATGGAACGCTGGCCCTGGTGCCGAACGCCGCCGTGCGGCTGGCGCCCGCCAGCACGCTGTGGGTGCGCAATGGCCTGGGCCGGACCACCCGGGCACGGGTGGACGCCGGCCTGCCCGCGCTGGAGGCGCTCGGCGTCGCGGTGCTGCGCCTCGACGCCGCATTGGACGCGACGGCATCGCAGGCCGTCGCGCCGCGCGATCCCTTCGCCGGAAGCCCCGGCTTTGCCCTGCAATATGCCGAGTCGGGCGCCGCCGTGCCCGCCTGGCCGTGGCTCAGCCAGGGCTTCTTCGGCTCGTTCCAGGGCAGCACCGGACTCCGGCGCCTGGGCATCCCGGTCGCCGACGGGCCGCAGGGCGGGCCGGTGCTCGATGCCCAGGGACGCCTTGCGGGCATGGCTTTGCCGGGGCCGGACCGCGAGGTCCTGATGCTGCCCGCCGCGCGCTGGCAAGTGCTCTCCGAGACCGCCGCCGCACCCGCGCCGCCGAGTGAGCCGGGCGCCGCGGCATCGGCGCGGCCATCGGGTGCGTTGCCGGCCGACGAGGCCTATGAACGCGGACTGCGCCTCGCGCTCCAGGTCCTCGCCGTTCCCTGATCGCCGCCGCCCATGGTTCATCCGGTTGTCACGCAGGACGCCTACCGTGCCGAGGCACACACCCACAGGAGATCTCCCTTGACCCACCCAAAGAAGTTCTGCGCCGCCCTGCTCGGCATGGGCATGCTGTTCGCATCCGTGGCGCCTGCCGTGGCGCAACAAGAGCAGGCACGACGTCGGGCCGACAACGCGCCGCTGGTGATCGGCCACCGAGGGGGCGCCAGCGGCTATCTGCCCGAGCACACCCTGGAAGCCTATGCACTGGGCATCGCCCTGGGGGCGGACTACATCGAGCCCGATCTGGTCGCCACCAAGGATGGGCAGCTGATCGCGCGGCACGAGCCCAACCTGATCGACACCACCAATGTCAAGAGCCTGCCGCAGTTCGCCGATCGGCGGCGCACCGTCATGCTGGACGGGGTCGCGACCGACGGCTTCTTCGCCAGCGACTTCACGCTGGCGGAGATCAAGCAGCTGCGCGCGGTCCAGTCCTTTCCCGAACGCGACCAGGCCTTCAATGGCAAGTTCCAGATCCCGACGTTCGCCGAGGTGATCGAACTCGCCAAGCGCAAGTCGCGCGAAGAAGGGCGCCGCGTCGGCATCTATCCGGAGACCAAGCATCCGACCTACCACCAGGGCATCGGCCTGCCGCTGGAAGACCGGCTGCTGGCCGTGCTCGGCGCGGCCGGTTGGAACCACCGCAACRCGCCGGTCTTCATCCAGTCCTTCGAGACCGCCAATCTCCGGTACCTGCGCAGCAAGACCAGCGTGCGGCTGATCCAGCTGGTCGATGCCAACGACGTCAAGCCCGACGGCTCGCTCGACTTCAGCAAGCCCTACGACAAGCCGTACGACTGGGTGGTGTCGAACCGCGACGGCCTGTTCAAGGACCTGCTGACGCCGCGAGGCCTGCAGGAGGTGAAGGGCTATGCCGACGGCATCGGGCCGTGGAAGCCCTACCTGATCCCGAGCGCCTGCAAGTCGGTGCAGGGCGGGGCCTGCGTCGACGTGACGGGCGACGGCGTGGTCGACGAGCGCGACCGCGTCCTGCTGCCGCCCACCGATGTGATCGCCAATGCGCACCGTCTGGGGCTGCTGGTGCATCCGTACACCTTTCGCAGCGAGCAGAAGCGGCTGACCGGCAGCTTCGGCGGCAACCCGGTCAACGAATACCTCGCGTTCTACGAGGCCGGCGTCGACGGGGTGTTCAGCGATTTCGCCGACACCGCGGTCGCCGCGCGTGCGATGTTCCTGCTCAAGCACGATCCCGACTACGCCGGCTGCCTGGTCAATTCGCGCAAATGCGAACGCAGCAACGATTGAGCTGGCGCCGCCGTCCCTCCGGCATCCGGATGCGCAGGCTTCGGCTCGCGAGTGTCGTCCTGGCCGCCGCGGCGTTCGGGCCATGGGCCCATGGCGAAGGCGGTTTGCCCGGCTCGCCCGGCGCGGTCGTGTCGAACGCCGCCGCGGCGGAGCCGTCAGGGGATGAGGCGTCGAGCCACGCGGCCGCCGGGGAGGCGGCGCGGGGCGGCGCGGTCTTCAGCCCGTTTGCCGAGGCGGCGCCAGCGGCGCCGCCACCGTCGGCGCGGATGGCCCGCGATGACGAATCGCGGGCGCCGGGCTTTGGCCTGACGCTGGTGGCGGGCCTTGCCGGCATCGCCGCGATCGGCTGGCTCGTTCTTCGCGCCTTGTAGGGCTCGCTGTTGCGTCGATGGCGCAGAGCCCCGGCGGCGGCGGCGCGGCGTAAATCAGGGCGATCCCGCCCGCGCGACAATCGCCCCATGAATTTCAGCAAAATCCTCGTCCCCGTCGGCGGCCTCATCCTGCTCGGCGTGGCCTATCGCAGCTACGGCTGGGCCGGCGTGGCACTGGTCGGCGGCGCCATCGTCATGTTCCTGCTGATGCACTTCAACCGCACGATGCAGGTGCTCAAGCGCGCCGCCGACCGGCCGATCGGCACGGTCGCGAGCGCGGTGATGCTCAACGCCAAGCTCAAGCCCAAGGTGACCCTGCTGCACGTGATCGCGATGACGCGCGCGCTCGGCGAGCAGCGCTCGCCCAAGAACGAGCAGCCCGAGCTGTTCCGCTGGACCGATGCCGGCGGCTCCTGGGTCGATGCCACCTTCGTGGGCGGCAAGCTCACCGAATGGACGCTGGTGCGGCCCCCGGTGGCCGAGGACGACGCGTCGCCGGCCGATGCGCCCAGCGCCGACGCCGTCAAGCCCGGCGCCGCCGACGCGCTGCGCCCGCCGGTCTAGGGCCGGCCAGCCCGGATCAGAACGGCGCCGAGTCGTCGTCGACCAGCGCGGCCTCGGCATCGGCCTTGGGCGCTGCCGAAGCAGCAGGTGCCGCAACCGCCGCCGCCGTGCCCAGGCGCATCTCGCCGCCCAGCGCTTCGAGCAGCTCGGGCACCAGCTGCCCCAGCTCGCCGGTCGCGATCGCCGCGTCGGCATCGAAGTTGTCTTCCTTGCCCGAGGCCGGCGCGTCGTCGAGCGTGCCTTCGAGGAACACGATCTTGCGCAGCTGCAGGCCTTCGGTCAGCTCGAAGGAGACGCGGTCGTCCCAGGTCATGGCGAGGCGGGTCGGGCGCTTGCCGTCGGCAATGTGCTGGCGCACCTCGTCGATGTCCAGCGGGTGCTTGGCGTAGCGCACCACGGCCTTCGATTCGTCGGTGGCCTTGAGCTCGCATTCGCGGTCGATCGTGAAACCGGCGGGCGGCTCCTGGCTCGACAGCCACTCCGACATCGCGACCGCAGGCTCGACCTGCGAGTTGACCAGCGCCACCGCGAAGCCGTCGAGCGACTTCACGAGGCTGGTGACCACTTCGTCGGCACGCGCCGCGTTGCTGGCGTTGACCACCAGCCGGTGCGCCTTGGGGTCGATCCATACCGCGACCCGGGCGTGCCGCGTGAAGGCCAACGGGAGCAGCTCGTGGGTGACGTCTTCCTTGAGCTCCTTTTTTTCCTTCTTGCCGGGCTTGCGGCCGGTGGTGGCCTCGATCTGCGCGGCGCGCTCCTCGACCTTGCGGCGCACCACCGAGGCCGGAAGCGTCTTGCTTTCGATCATGAATTCGAGCAGCCACTGGCCGGCGACCGATTCGGCGAGCGGGCCGTGGTCTTCGCCGCGGGGCTCGACCCAGCCGGCGGACCTTTCCTGCGACGGGCTGCAGGGGGCGAAGCGCTGCGTGCCGAGGCCCAGTTCGACCTGGTCCAGCGACTGCGACCACGTGGTTTCGATGCGGTAAACGATGACGTTCTTGAAGACGGACACGGAATCCCTTTTCTGGCTGTTTGGCAAAACCGACCATTGTCGGTGCCGCGCCTGCGGTCGTCGCCGGTAAAATCGAAAGCTTTTGCGACATACCCCCCGGTTGAAGGACAAAGACATGAGCGCGCTGCCCCCCGCACTGGACGACCGTGACGGCAAGATCTGGATGGACGGTGAACTCGTGGACTGGCGCGAAGCCAAGATCCACGTGCTGAGCCACACGCTGCACTACGGCTGCGGCGTCTTCGAGGGCGTGCGCGCCTACGACACGGTCGACGGCACCGCCATCTTCCGGCTGGCCGAGCACACCGAGCGGCTGTTCAACAGCGCCAAGATCCTGCGCATGAAGATCCCGTTCACGCAGGAACAGGTCAACGAGGCCCAGAAACAGGTGGTGCGCGAGAACAAGCTCGACAGCTGCTACCTGCGCCCGCTGGTCTGGATCGGCTCCGAGAAGCTCGGTGTCAGCCCCAAGGGCAACAGGATCCACGCGATGGTCGCGGCCTGGGCCTGGGGCGCCTACCTCGGCGAAGAAGGCATGAAGCGCGGCATCCGCGTCAAGACCTCGAGCTACACGCGCCATCACGTCAACATCACGATGACGCAGGCCAAGGCGGTCAGCAACTACAGCAACTCGATCCTGGCCAACATGGAAGCGCTCGACGACGGCTACGACGAGGCGCTGCTGCTCGACGCCAGCGGCTTCGTCTCCGAAGGCGCCGGCGAGAACATCTTCGTGGTCAAGGGCGGCGTGGTCTACACGCCCGACCTCTCGGCCGGCGCGCTCAACGGCATCACGCGCAACACCATCCTGCACATCTGCAAGGATCTCGGCATCGAGGTGGTGCAAAAGCGCATCACGCGCGACGAGGTCTACATCGCCGACGAAGCCTTCTTCACCGGCACCGCGGCCGAAGTCACGCCGATCCGCGAACTCGACCGCGTCGAGATCGGCATCGGGTCGCGCGGCCCGGTCACCGAGAAGATCCAGAACGCCTTCTTCGACATCGTGAACGGCCGCAATCCCAAGTACGCCCACTGGCTCACCAAGGTCTGAAGACGATGTCCACCGCCAAGAGCACCATCGAACTCCTCGCCAAGGACCTGAACGACCAGGGCGGCGTGTTCTGCCCCAATCCCAAGGCCGACATGCAGCTCTGGAGCGCGCACCCGAAGGTCTACCTCGACGTGGCCCGCACCGGCGAGGCCAAGTGCCCGTATTGCGGCACGGTGTACCGCCTCAAGGCGGGCGAGGCTGCGGGGCACCACCACTGAGCTGGCCCGGGCGTCTCGCGCGCAGCGCGTGAAGGCGCGCCGTGGCGGCACGGCGCCGGGAGCGAAACCAATGTTTGGCTTGTTCAAGTCAAAGCAGCCGACGCCTCCGGCGCGCGGCTTGTTCCTCATCAACGTCAAGGTCGGGCGAGGCTCGAACGGCAAGTTGCCGTCGACGCTCGCCGGCGCCTATGTCTCGGCCTACGCGACGGCTGCGGACCAGGAGGCCGCCATGCGGCTCGCGGTGGCGAAGCTGAGGTCCCAGGGCTTTGAATTCCTGGCCACCCAGGGGCCGGTCACGCGGCTCGACCCGGGCGAGTGGTCCCGCCACGTCGCCCAGTCCTGGCCCGAGTTCATCGACGAGCTTCCCAAGCAGCACGAAGTCGCCGCGGGCCTCGAGGGCGAGATGGTGTTCTTCGGCCCGTTCGTGGGCTATGAGCGGGGCCTCGAGGGCTGAGCTCGGGCCGGCGTCGCGGCTCGGCTCTATGCGTCGTTGACCGTCTCGTGTTCGGCGGGCATGAGGATCTCGAGGAGCTCGCAGTCGTCCGACCAGCCGACGACCGTGTGGCGGATGCCGGGCGGCTGGACCCAGCACGATCCGGCGACCAGCCGCTGCGGTCCGACGCCCTCGAAGTCCGTCTCGAACCAGCCCTTCAGGCAGTAGACCAGCTGGAATTGCACATCGTGGTGATGTCGCACGCTGAGTTCGGTGCGGAACGGCGCCACCATGCGGATCACATGGGCATCAGCCAACCCGTTCGTTGCAGCCGCGACACCCAGGTCGCGGTAGGACGAGTAGGCTCGCAAGCCACCGGTCTTGAAATCGGCCTCGTGGTGGTGGCTGATCACGAAGCGCTGCGGTGCCGCATGAGACGGGTGGTCCATCCGATTCTCCGAAATGTTCGTCAGACCGTAATCTGATCGCCAAATCAGAGCGGCGCAAGTGCAGCGGCCGGTGCCACCCCATTTCGCCGCGGCGGCACCAGCCCGCGCCACGAATCCCCCGGCTCCTGCGCCAGCCGCAGGTAGACCATCGCCACCCACAGCAGCGCCAGCCCGATCTGCGCATCACGCAGGGCCGAGTTCACGCTGGTGGCGATCAGCATGACCAGCGTCGCGACGAAGGCCAGGCGCCCGGCGAGGTCGTCGCGCCGCCAGGCCACCCAGACCGCCACGAGGCAGATGACCAGCAGGCTCAGGGCGCCCGGCACACCGCTCTGCGCGCCCATCCAGAGGAAGTCGTTGTGGGGCATGTTCTTGTAGTCCAGCAGCTTCGGCCCGCGCAGGTGCCACTGCTCGGTCCAGCCGCCGATGCCCCAGCCCGTGAGCGGCCGGTCGATGATCATGCGGGCGGTGTCGCGGTACATGTAGTAGCGCACCACCCAGCTGGCCTCGGAGATCTCGCCGGCCTGCGCGGCCTCGATCTCCTGGATGCCGACCGCGAACTTCTGCTGCACCACCGGCGAGTTCCACAGCCCGCCGATGGCGACCACGCCGCCGACCATCAGCACCAGCGCCAGCACCTTGAGCTGCCGCCGCCACTGGTGCACGCAGGCGGCCGGGATCACCAGCAGCAGCGCCAGCAGCGAGGTGCGCGAAGGCAGCGTGAAGGTGATGATCGCGATCACGGCCGGGACCAGCGCGAAGGCCGCCACGGCTCGCCAGGGCCGATGCTCGGCGAGCGACTTGAGTCCGTACACCGCGGCGGAGGCGCCCATGATCGTGAACAGCAGCGCATTGCTGATCGACTTGTTGCCGATCAGGATCAGCACGCCGCGCCAGGGCTCCCACATCGGGAAGCCGACCGTGTAGTACAGCGCGATCATGACGATGTTCGCGAGCCCCATGAGCCAGAAACCGCGCACGGCCCAGATCGCCTCTTCGCGCGTGAGCGCCAGCGCCATCAGCACGGTGGCCGCGATGCGCAGTCCGTGCACCAGGTTCGAGGCTGTCTCGGGGTAGTGCGGCCCGATCGCCAGAATGACCAGCGTCCAGATCACGTAGGCCATCACCGGCCACCACATCGGGTTGCGGCGCAGCCGCACCGCCCGCTCGCGCCAGCCGCCGGCGGCCGCGAGCGCGACGATCAGCAGCAGCGCTGCCAGGTAGGTGACGCCGACCGGCATGAACACCGTGAGCCCCCAGAACATGGCCGCGGCCCGAACGAATTGCGATCTCAGC
>NZ_JBFUCI010000258.1:0-9132 GCF_056405335.1 Variovorax sp. P1_H12_2 | reverse complement strand
ACCGCGGTGTGGTGCACGGCAATGTGAAGCTCGGAGCGATGATCGAGATCCCGGCCGCCGCGCTGACCCTCAAGACCTTCCTGAAGCACTTCGACTTCCTGTCGATCGGCACCAACGACCTGATCCAGTACACGCTGGCGATCGACCGCGCCGACGAATCGGTGGCGCACCTCTACGATCCGGCCCATCCGGCCGTGTTGCGGCTGGTGGCCGACACCATCGCCGAGTGCCGGCGGCAGGGCAAGGGCGTCAGCGTCTGCGGCGAGATGGCCGGCGACGTGATGTTCACGCGGCTGCTGCTGGGCCTGGGGCTGCGCAGCTTCTCGATGCATCCGTCGCAGATCCTCGCGGTCAAGCAGGAAGTGATCCGGGCCGACACCAGCAAGCTCGAAGCCTGGGCGCGCGAGGTGCTCGAGTTGGAGAATCCGGCCGCCGCGCTGGTGCGATAGGCCGGCGCCGGGCCGGGCGTGGGGCCAGTGCCGCAACAAAACGAAACACAGCGAAACCGCGGCGCAAGGATTTCGGCGACCCCTGAGCCGAGCATCGAGTCTTCCGGATCACACCGATCCTCTTGAAGGAAGACTCCCATGAAACCCTGGTTCAAACGTTCTCTATTCGGACTCGCCGGTGCTGCGCTCGTGGCCGGCAGCCTGGCTGGCTGTTCCGGCCATCGCCATGGCTGGAGCGGCTCGGAGCAGGACCGCRCCGAGTTCCGCGCCCGGATGGTCGAGCGCGTGGGCAGCAAGCTCGATCTGGACGCCGCGCAGAAGCAGAAGCTCACCGTGCTGACCGAAAAGCTCCAGGCGCAGCGGGCCGCGCTGCGCGGCGGTGGCGACCCGCGGGCCGAGTTCCGCAGCCTGTTCGCCGGCGCCAAGCTCGACCAGGAGCGGGCGAAGAAGCTGGTCGATGACAAGACGGCCGCGGTGCAGGCGGGGAGCCCCGAAGTGATTGCCGCGGCGGCCGACTTCTTCGACAACCTGAACCCGGCGCAGCAGCAGAAGGTGCGTGACTTCATGGACCGCGGCGGTCGCCGGTGGGGCCGGGGATGACGCCCCCGCCCGGCGGCGTGCGCACGATGCTGCGGCTCGAAGGGCTGGCCATGCTGGCGGCGGCGCTGCTGGGCTACGCCCAGCTCGGGGCCGGCTGGGGCGCCTTCGCCTTGCTGTTCCTCGTGCCCGACCTCTCGCTGCTCGGCTTCCTGGCCGGGCCGCGGGTCGGCGCGGCGGTGTACAACGCCGCGCACTCCTACCTCGGGCCCTTCGCCGTGCTCGTCGCCGGGGTGCTGGGCGAACAGCCGGTGGCGCTCGCCGTGGGTCTGGTCTGGTGCGCCCACATCGGCTTCGATCGGCTGCTGGGCTTCGGGCTGCACCATGGCGACGGCTTCGGTGTCACCCACCTGGGCCGCATCGGCCGCGCCGACCCCTGGTGAGGTAGCGGCTTCCGGTGTCGCCCGAATGCACAATCGCCGCATGCCCCGCATCCTGCTGATCGACGATGACGAGCACCTCGGCGCGCCGCTGGCAAGCTACTTTGCGCGCTTCGATTTCGTGCTGGACAGTGCGAGCCGGCCGAGCGAAGGCCTGGCAAGGCTGCGCGCCCAGCCCTACGACGCCGCGATCCTGGACGTGATGCTGCCCGAGATGGACGGCTTCGCGCTGTGCCGCGAGATCCGCAAGGAGAGCGACATCCCGATCGTGATGCTGACCGCGCGCGGTGACGTGATGGACCGGGTGGTCGGACTCGAGCTCGGCGCCGACGACTACCTGCCCAAGCCCTTCGAGCCGCGCGAACTGGTGGCGCGCGTGCAGACCATCCTGCGCCGCCAGCGTGCGGTGCCGGCGGCGCCCCCGGCGCAGCGCCGGGAGTTCGAGGGCCTGTCGATCGACCTCGACCGGCGCGAGGTCCTGCGCCACGGCGAGCGCGTCGACCTCACCGGCACGGAGTTCGAACTGCTGGCCCTGCTGGCGGACCAGCCCGGCAAGGTCTGGAGCCGGGACGACATCCTGAATCGCCTGCGCGGCCACGAGGCCGAGCTCTACACGCGCGCGGTCGACATCGTCGTGAGCCGACTGCGCAAGAAGCTCGAACCGCTGGACTGCATCAAGACCCTGCGCAACGCGGGCTACGCGCTCGCCGTCGGCAAGAGCACGCCATGAAGCCGCAGCGCAGCGGGCAGAGCCGCTGGCGACATCGCTGGCGGCATTCGCTGCGCGTGCGCCTGATCCTCGTGTTCGTGCTGCTCGCGCTGGCGATGACGGCGGTGTTTCTCGGCGGCATGCAGCGGGCCTTCTCGACCGGCTGGCGCGATGCCGCCCGGCCCCTCGTCGCCGACTACATGGATCGCATCGTCGCCGAACTCGGCACGCCGCCCGACGTGGCGCGTGCCCAGGCGCTGGTCACCCGGTTGCCGATCTCGATCCGTATCGAGGGGCCGGTCGTGAACTGGGATTCGCACGCCGATCGCCCCCGGCATGGCTTCGGCCAGCGCGGCGATTGGCTCCACCGCACGACCGCCGACGGCCACCGCATCAGTTTCGGGGTCGGCACGCTGCCCTGGGAACGCGAACCGCAGGGCATCGGCTGGATCACGCTCGCGCTGCTGCTGGGCTTGATCGTCCTGGCCTACGCGTACGTCCGGCGCCTGTTGCGGCCGCTCGACGACATCCGCGCCGGCGCCGAGCGTTTCGGGCGCGGCGCCTTCGAAGTGCCGATTCCGCTGCGCCGGCGCGACGAACTGGGCGAGCTCGCGCAGCGCATCAACACCATGGCGCACGACATCCAGGGCATGCTCGACGCCAAGCGCGCGCTGCTGCTGGCGCTCAGCCACGAGCTGCGCTCGCCGCTCACGCGGGCGCGTCTCAATGCCGAACTGCTGCCGGCGACGCCCGAAGGCGCGGCCGAACGCGCCGCGCTCCTGCGCGACCTGGCCGAGATGCGCGACCTCATCAGCGACCTGCTCGAAAGCGAGCGGCTCGCCAGTCCGCATGCCGCGCTGCATCGTGAGCCGGTCGATCTGGCCGCCCTGGTGCGCGAGGTGGCGAACGAGCTGTCCGGCGGGCAGGACATCGTCACCGAGAACCCGGCGGATCTGCCAATGCTCTCGCTGGACCGTTCGCGCGTCCGCCTCCTGGTGCGCAACCTGCTCGACAACGCGTTGCGCCACGGCGCCGAAGGCGAAGAACCCCCGCGTGTGACGCTGCGCAGGGCCGGGCAGGGCATCGAACTGGAGGTGCGCGACTTCGGCCCGGGCGTCGACGCGGCGCAGCTGGAGCGCCTGACCGAGCCCTTCTACCGCACCGACAGTGCGCGCCAGCGCGCGACCGGCGGCGTCGGGCTCGGCATGTACCTGTGCCGGCTGGTGGCCGAGGCGCATGGCGGCACGCTTGCCGTGCGCAACGCGGCGCCCGGGCTCGCGGTCACCGTCTTACTGGCTTGACGCGGATGCGCGAGCCTGCTCCACGGCATCGTCCACGCTCCAGGCGGCGTACAGGGAAGGCGGCAGGTCGGGGTTGCGCACCTGGTCGAGCAGATCACGCAGCGTGTCCTTGACACGCGCGAGCACCAGCTGCGCGCCGCACCGGCGAATGGAGGCGGCGAAGTCGCAGAGCGCCTCGATGCTGGTGCCGTCGAGGTCGGCCGACTCCTCGAGGCTGAGCACCAGGTGGCCGAGCGGCCGGGCCGCTTCCACGCGGGTCCGGATCGCGGCGAACACCGCATCGGCATTGCCGAAGAACAAGGGCGTTTCGGGCCGCGCGATCAGCATGCCGGCGGGCACCCGGGCTTCGGGGTGGCGCGCGGTGTCGACGTAGTCGTGGCCCTGCGCGAGCCGGCCGAGCCAGCTCACCTGGGCGCCCGACATGCCCTGCAGCAGCATGAGCAGGCTGACGCCGATGGCGGCCAGCAGCCCGTCCAGCACGCCGAACAGCAGCACTGCGCCGAACGCGACCAGGGCGACGAGCCGGTCGCGCCGCCAGGCGAAGTAGGGCCGCAGGCTGCGGGGATCCAGCATGTGGCCGACGGCATGGATCACGATCGCGGCGAGCAAGGGCTCCGGGGTATGCATGATCCACGGCAGCAGCGTGATGGCCGCGAGCAGGACCACGGCGCAGGCGACCAACCCGGCCGCACGGCTCTGCGCGCCGGCGGCCTCGTTGGCCGAGGTGGCCGAATAGCCGGCGCCGACCGGCATCCCCTGGAACAATCCCGACGCCAGGTTGGCGGCGCCGAGTGCGAGCAGGTCGCGGTTGGCCGACACCTTGTCGCCGTGCCGCAGCGCGAAGGTGCGAATCGACCCGCAGGATTCCGCGTAGAGGATCAGCGCCATCGCGAAGGCCAGCTCGCCCATGCGCAGCCATTGCTCGCGCGACAGCTCCGGCATGCCGGGCCGCGTGAACCCGAATTCGATCGGCCCCACCGCGGCGATGTGCCATTGCTGGCAGAAACCGGCCACGTCCAATGCGATGCCCGCGGCGATCACCAGCAGCGCCGCCGGCACCGCGCGCCAGCGCCCCAGGCCATGCAGCAGGGCCACGCCGACGCCGGCCATCGCCAGGCCGGCGAAGTTCCACTGGCCGATGCTGGCGAACAGCTCCCACGACAGGCGCAGAAAGTCGCCATGCCCCGGATGGACGTCGACGACCTTGGGCATCTGCTTGGCCACGATGGTCAGCCCCAGCCCGAGGGCGAAGCCGCGCAGCACCGGCTTGGCGATCAGGTTCGACACGGCGCCGAGCCGGGCCGCGGCCGCGATCAGGAAGAAGACACCCGTCAGCAGCACGATCGCGGCGCCGAGCGCCAACTGCAGCGCGGTGCCGTGGCCGTTGGCGGCGCTGGTGGCTGCCAGCAGCACGGCGGCCGAGGAAGAGGTGGCCGAGACGATCGCGAAGCGGCTGCTTCCCAGCAGGCCATAGACGAGCAGGCCCGCCAGGAGCGCGATCACGCCCGATTGGGGCGGCAACCCCGCAATGCCCGCATAGGCCACCGCCTCGGGCAACAGCAGACCGGCGATCGAGAGGCCGGCGACCCAGTCGGCGGTGCGGATGGCGCGACGCGCGGGCAGCGGGGTCACGCGCGACGCCTGCGCGCAGCCTGTCGCCTGAAATCACTCGGACTGCCGCCGGTGTGCGCCCCGAAGACGCGGCTGAAATGCGAGAGGTTGCTGAAGCCCGAGGCGAGCGCGATGTCGGTGATCGGGCGCGCCGCGTTGGCCGGGTCCAGCAGTTGGCGGATGCTGCACGCCAGCCGCTGGTGGAGGATGTAGCCGGTGAGTGTGTCGTCGTCGCCGGCGAAGGTGTTGTGCAGGTGGCGTTTGCTGCAGCGCAGCGCCAGGGCGATGCCGTCGATCGACAGCGCCGGGTCGCGCAGGTGCTGCGCCACGTGCTGGCGGATCCGGTCTTTCAGCGCTTCCCGCTGGGTGCGCGGCGTCTCCTGGCCGGCCAGCTCCATCAGCGACAGCCGCACCAGCTGGATGATGAGCTCGCCGGCGCCGCGCGCGGCCGCCTCGCTCATGCAGACCGGCGCACGCTCCCGCGGCGGGACTTCATCGGTCGACAGAACCATGGACACGGTCATAAGGGCTTGGCTGAAAAACTCCGCCCATTTTCCGGCCCGCCGCGGTGCCCGCAGCTTGCGGGTTAACCACTAGCGGCGTGCACGCTGCGACAAGTGCTTTGTGCGCAGCGGGCACAGCCCTGGAACGCGCCCGTGATCCTCGCCACCCGCGCCATCGCGACGCCGCTGGCCTGCGGCAACACGGTGGTGCTCAAGGGCTCGGAGCTGTGCCCCGAGACCCACGCGCTGATCGTCGAGGCGCTGAACGACGCCGGCCTGCCGCCCGGCGTGGTCAATTTCGTCACCAACGCGCCGGCCGACGCGGGCGCGGTGGTCGAGGCGATGGTGGCGCATCCGGCGGTGCGCCGCGTCAACTTCACGGGCTCCACGCGGGTGGGTCGCCTGATCGCTCAGACCTGCGCCAAGTACCTCAAGCCGGTGGTGCTCGAGCTCGGCGGCAAGGCGGGCGTGGAGGCCTTCACCGAACTGCGCTGGATCACGGTCCAGACCACGCCGCGCCACTATCCCTTCTGAGCGGCGTGCCTTGTCGCCTTGGCTACCGGCCCTGGCGCAGGCCGGAGCTACGATGCGCCGGCATCAGACACCCCAAGGAGACACGCGCATGAGCAGCACCCTCAGCAATCGCCAGGTCCGCCTCGCCAAACGGCCCGAAGGCGCGGCCACGCGCGACAACTGGCAGTTCACCACCGAGCCGGTCGCGGAACCCACCGAAGGCGGCGTCCTGGTCAAGAGCCTGTCGCTCTCGCTCGACCCCGCGATGCGCGGCTGGATGAACGAGGGCAAGAGCTACATCGCGCCGGTCGAGATCGGCGCCGTGATGCGCGCAGGCGGCGTCGGGCGCGTGATCGCGTCGCGCAACCCGGCCTTCGCGGTCGGCGACACCGTGTACGGCACGCTCGGCGTCCAGGAGTACGTGCTGATCCCCCAGGAGGAGATCCAGCGCAACGGCCTCGCCAGAATCGACCTCGGCGCCGGCTCGATCACGCAATGGCTCAACGTGCTGGGCATGCCCGGCATGACCGGCTACTTCGGCCTGATGGACGTCGGGCAGCCGAAGCCGGGCGACACCGTGGTGGTCTCGGGTGCGGCCGGCGCGGTCGGCCAGACCGTCGGCCAGCTCGCGAAGATCAAGGGCTGCCGGGTGGTCGGCATCGCCGGCGGCCAGGCCAAGTGCGACTGGGTGGTGAAGGAGCTGGGCTTCGACGCCTGCATCGACTACAAGGCCGGCCCCTCGGCGGTGCGCGAGGGCCTGAAGGCCCATTGCCCCAAGGGCGTGGACATCTACTTCGACAACGTCGGCGGCGAGATTCTCGACACGGTGCTCGCCAAGCTGGCGCGCGGCGCCCGCATCATCATCTGCGGCGCGATCAGCCAGTACAACAACACGACGCCGGTGCAGGGACCGAAGAACTACCTGAGCCTGCTGGTGAACCGCGCCCGCATGCAGGGCATCGTGGTGTTCGACTACGCCGACCGCTATCCGGTGGCGATCGCCGAGCTGTCGGGCTATCTGAAGGACGGCCGCATGAAGAGCCGCGAAGACGTGGTCGAGGGCATCGACACCTTCCCCGAGGCGCTCACGCGCCTCTTCACCGGCGAGAACTTCGGCAAGCTGGTGCTCAAGGTCGCGGACTGAGCCTGTTCAACGCGCCCGCGTACCCATCACCGCGGCGCTGATGATCAGCACCGCGGCCAGCGCGATGCTCCAGCTCAGCGGCCGCCCGGTGATCAGCAGCAGCAGCGCGGTCGACGCCAGCGGCGTGATGTAGCTCAGGATGCCGATCTGCCGCGCATCGCCGCGTTTCAGCGCCAGGTCCCAGAAGAAGAAGGCGGCACCCAGCGGGCCCAGTCCGCACAGCGCGACCAGCAGCCAATCGCGCGACGACAGCGCGGCCGAGGGCTCCAGCAGCGCGTGGCACAGCAGCGACAGCGCCCCCGAGACCAAGCCGAACAGGCCGATCGCCCGGGTCGGAAAGGCGGGCACGCGTCGGGTCCACAGCGAGAAGCTGGCCCAGATGAAGGCCGAGCCCAGCGCCGGCAGGAAGCCCCAGTAGCTGCCGCCCCCGGCGCTCGAGGTGCTGCCGCGCGCCCCGAGGATCGCGATCGCCGCGCCCGTGAAGCCCAGCAGCGCCGCCACCACGTGCAGCGGCCGCAGCGACATGCCCGGCAGCAGCACCGGCGCCAGCACCACCATGAACAGCGGCCAGAGGTAGTTGACCAGGTTGGCCTCGACCGGCGGCGCATGGCGCAGCGCGATGAAGAGCAGGAAGTGGAAACCGAAGAGCCCGTAGACGCCCAGCGCCAGCGTTCGCAGCGGAACCGCCCAGGCGCGGCGATCGCGCAGCACCAGCGGCCAGCTCAGCAGGCTGCCGATGATGAGCGCCAGCCCTGTCAGCAGGAACGGCGGCAGGTGCGAGAGCGAAGTGCCCAGCGAGGCCAGGGTGGCCCAGAGGGCGATGGCGGCGAGGGCGTTGAGCGTCGGGGACATGCCGCCGAGCTTAAGCGGGCAGATCGTCGCACAACGCCGGGGTGCCGTCGCGCAATGACGGTCAGGCGTGGCGTCGCAGGGCGGCGGTGAGCGCCGAAGGCGAGAGGTAGCCCGTGCGGCGAGCGGTCTCTGCGACGCTGATGCCGCTGTCGCGCAGATGCCGCGCATGCGCCAGGCGTTGAATTCGCAGCCAGTGCATCGCGCTCACGCCCTGCTCGTCGCGGCAGCGCTGCGCGAACTGGCTGGGGCTGAGGCAGGCCACCGCTGCGAGATCCGCGACGCCCAGCGGCCGGTGCCAGCGCAGCTGCGCCCAGGCGGCCAGCGCCGTCCAGTCGATCGCGCGGCCGCGCGCCAGCGACACCGCGGGCCCCCAGGCTTCGAGCAGCAGGGAGGGCGCATGGTGCAGCGCCAGGGCCGGCGGCGAGGGCTGCGCGAAGCAGTGCGCAAGGTAGCGCGACAGGGCCCGCATCGGTTCGGCCGCGGGTGTGCGCCCGGCGCAACGCGTCCACAGGTCCTGCGCCGTGTCGAGCACCAGGCATTGGCTGCCGGTCTTCGATTCGAAGTCGTGCCGGTCGCCGGGCGCGATCACCCAGCCGTCGCCTGGGCCGAGCCGGCGAATCCGGCCTTCGACCTCGAGTTCGAGCACGCCATCGAGCCCCACCAGCACCTGGAAGTGTCCATGCGCATGGCTGCCGCGCGAGGCACCGTAACGGCGCAGCGAGAGGCCGTGGGAAGAGACGGGGGATTCGTGGCGTTGCATGGCGAGGCCGTCGATTCTGCGCGCCTCGCCGGGGCCTGTCACCCCAGCCGCAGCAGCAGCGCCGAGGCGCCGCAAACCAGCAGGAAGGGGATGCTCAGGCGATGGAATTCGCGCAGGCCGTTCGGCAGCTTCGCCAGCCTGAGCGCGATCAGGTTGGCCAGCGAGCCCAGCACGCAGCCGAAGCCGCCCACGCTCACGCCCGCGGCCAGCGCCGGCAGGTCGTGCACGAAAGGATCGAGCACGATGGCGGCGGGCACGTTGCTGATGAACTGCGAGGTGAAGATCGCCGCCAGGTAGGCGCGCCATCCTTCGC
>NZ_JBFUCI010000257.1:0-9146 GCF_056405335.1 Variovorax sp. P1_H12_2 | reverse complement strand
CGCCTATCCCATCGCCCGGTGAGAGGTCTTGCTTCTGAGCAGTGCTCTTCATTCGGATCTTCTGCCGAAACCAGCGCTCGAATGCCGGACAGCGGTTCGGCCGTCTATTGAAAATGCCGGAAACGGTGAGTGCCCGGCCGATCGCGGTGTTCGTGCTTAAGCTGCGAGTCATAGGACACCTCCAACAGTCAGCGCAACCGCCACATCACGCACCCAGATCGGCTGCGACGACAGCATGAAGGTCTCGCCGCTCCAGGCCAGCAACAGGGTGGTTCCCATCACCCCCGCGATCGCGCATGCCGCGTCGCTCGGCACCGCGTTCCCGATGCGCTCGCGCCAAGCCTGATCGCTCAAGCCGTCCAGTTCGAAGCGTTCCTCGGGGTCGAATAGCGACTGCAGAGCCGCCAGTTCGAGCGTGGTGAACGGGCGGTGCCATGTGCCGTCGAGCGCCCGAATGCGGCACACCACCTTCTCAGCCAGTGCTGGCATGCGCGGATCGGCGACGCTCCACCGGCCGTTGTCGTGGCCTGCGGCCGCGCTGACTGCGCCAGAGGGCTGGCTCCATCGCGTCACGCCGTAGTGGCCGGCCGTCAGGTAGTTGTCGCCCTTGCCGCGCACGATGCCGCTGCGAGGATCTGCCACCGCGAATGCCCCTTGGCCGGTGTCGCTCCGGCCGATGACGGTGCCGGCGGATTCGCCGAAGGCCGTGATGCGGTACTTCCCCTTGCCCAGGAACCCAGTGCCCGCGCGTGGATCCGAGACGGCCTGGCCAGTTCCGTGCGCGCTCGTGACTGCCAGGCTCGAGCCCGTCCACGGCACGATCCTGAATTCGTTCGAATGCTTCGGCGGCCCGTCATGCCGCGGGTCCGCGATGCAGTACGCACCCTGGCCAGGGTTCTGCTGGCCGCCGATGGTGCCGCTCGTGTCTTCCCATCGGCGCACGCCGTAGGCCTGCCCATCGGTCCACTTCGTCGACTGCTTGAAGCGCGGATCCGCAATCGAAAAAGCTCCGTTGTGAGGCCGGCTCGCGCCCGCCACCACGCCGGCAGGCTCCGACCACTCGCGTACGCCCAGCGCGCCGTTGTGCATGGCGGGCACGATCAGGTAGTCGCGCAGGTGCCCGTTCTCGACGGCCAGCTTATTCAAGCTGCGCCAGTCGCTGCCGGCCTCGACGAAGGCCAGGCGCACCCAGGTCTTCCACTGCAGCGCCGGGATGCGATGCATCGGCCCGGCGCGCAGGTCGCCCGGCATCGGCATCTTGCCCAGCACGTCGCCCACGGCGCGCAGCGGCCGCTTCTCGGGCTCGTAGAGGAAGGGCGGCACCTTCTCGATGTGCCGCGCCACCAGCAGGAAGCGCTTGCGACTCTGCGCCAGGCCGCCGATTTCGCCGCAGTCGTGCGTGGTCTCGGCCACCGCGTAGCCGTAGCTGCGCAGCAGGCTCGTGATCTGGTCGAGCAGGTGCCGGCCGCGCGTGGCGATGCGCGGCACGTTCTCGAACAGGATCATTTCGACCGGGTCGTCCTTCCACGCCTCGAGCATCAGCCACACGCCGCGCAGCGTGAGCCGGTTCAGCGCCTGGTACTTGTCGGTCTTGCTCTTGCCCTCCGACAGCAGGCCGCTGAAGCCCTTGCACGGCGCCGACAGGAAGACGATGTGCGGCCGCTCGTGGCCCGCGGCGCGGTGCACGTCGGCCACCGTCGCCTCGACCCAGCCGGCCGGTGGCTTGCGGTCGTGGAAGGCCTCGTACTGGCTGCGATCGAAGAGATCGAGCACGGTGCCCTTGGCGCCGGCCAGGCGGTCGAAATCGCGGATCGCCGCCGCGTCGACGTCGATGCCGCCGATGCAGCGGAATTTCGCCTGCATGTTGCCGACGCGCGGGTTCGCCTTGTTGAAGCCGCGCGCGCCTCCGCCGAGGCCGACGAACGCATGAAAGTGGCGGATCTCGATCGTCGTCATGCCGCACCGCCTTCCAGCCCGCTCACGCACAGCAGCGCCGCCTCCGCCAGCACCGCCAGGCTGCCGTCATTCACGATGTCCGCATCGGCCTTGATGCGGTGGTGCTCCTCGCTGGCGTGCGCCGCGGTCGCGCCCTCGAGCTGCCGCGCCTCCGGCCGGTGGACGCGGACCACCTTCGCGCCCAGGGCGCGCAGCACAGCCTCCTCGATCGGGTCGCGCAGGTCGGTCACGACGATGCGCGTCCAGCCCGCGCCGATGTGCCGCTTGATCCAGCGCGCGACGATGCTGGCGTAGTAGTCGGGGTGGAAGCGGCGCTGGTAGGTCGCCCAGGTCTGCATGACCCAGCGCGCGCTGCGTGGTTCGGTCAAGCTCTCGCCGCAGTCGACGCACCAGTGCAGGAAGCCGGGTACGCCGCACATGCCCGCGGCCAGCGCCGGCAGTGGCAGCTCCTTCGTCGGCCGGTCGACCAGCATGCGCTCGTCGATGCGCCAGGCTTCGCAGATCTCCTCGCGCAGCGCGTCGGCGAACGCCACGCGACGGAAGCCGTGCCGCGGCGCGAGGACGCTGGCGACCGTGTCCYTGCCCACATCGGGATAGCCCGTGAGGGCGATGATCAGCGGGTTGCGCTGGGCGGCCTGGCCGGCGCGGCGCGCCGACGGCATCTGAATGGTTTCCATTTTTTATGCTCCCTGTCGAAAAGTCAGTCGTCGGCGCGCTCGCCGGAGGTGGCGCGTATCCGCGAGAAAAGCCGCAGCGCCGCGGTGTGCGCATCGGCGGCGCCGTCGCCCGGCGCCAGGTCGAGATCCAGGCGCTGCTGCCCCTGGTCGTCCTCGCGCGCGGCGCGGGCCTGCTCGCGCTTCACGCGCGCGAAGGTCTTGCGGATGTCCGTCGCCTCCGAGCGCCGGTACCGGAAGTTCGGATCGCTGCTGCTGACCGACGGCCGCGTGATGCGCGGGCCGCTCACGGCCGCCTCCGCACGCTGATGACGCGCACGCCGCCGAAGCGATCGAAGGCCATGCCCTCGGCCGCGGCGCACGACGCCGCGAGCTGCGTGTACTGATGGAAGACGCCTTCGGCGTCGATGACCTTCACGTGATGGGCATGCATCGTCAGACCTCCTTGGATTCACTGGTGGTGGGAAAAGGGAAGGGCGCCGGCCTGCTGCGCCGCGCGCATGGCGGCCCGCACCTCGGGCGTGAAGCGCGCGGCCAGGCTCTGCGGCGTCACGGCGGTGCGCGCCGGGCGTGCGGTGATCTCGATCTGGCTGCCGTGGGGCATGTGCCGGATCGCTGCGTCGTACTTTTCGAAGTTCGGGACGGGCTTCGGGGGCGGTGGTGGGGGTGGTTCGCCGCTGTCGAGCGTCGTGTCGTGCACTTTTGCCCAAGGCGCGTCGCCCATCAGGAGCGTTCGCAGCGTCTCGCGGCCCAGGCGCGCCGTACAGTTATTGAAACCAGTCCAAGGCCGCGCCAGCGCGGCTCGCTCCTCGGCCGACTGCACGCACGATTCACCGTCGACCACGCGCTTCCAGCCCTGCCGGCGCGACACAAGCCAGCGGCCCGAGGCCAGCTCCACGCCCACCACGGTCTTGCGGTCGATCTCCTCGCCGTAGAGGTTCTTGACGCCCGGCACCACGCGCACGGCCGGCCGCAGCGCCCAGGCGGCGCGCCTGCGGCACATGCCGCCCTGGGCCTGCGCATAGCGGTTCCAGTCGGCCAGCACCGCGCCGCTGCGCTGGCAGGCATGCCAGGCCTTCACGGCCGCGACGTCGCCGAAGTCCAGCCGCAGCTGAGCGCTGTCGATCTGGTCCTTGGTGACCCGGCGCATCTCGCGCCACACCACCACCGGTGGCTGCCCGAAGGGCTGGAACTGGCGGATGCCCCAGGTGCTGGCCCAGGCGTCCACGCGCTGGAAGCCCTTGTATTCGCGCGTATCCACCTCGAGCCCGTCGAGGTGCAGGCCCAGGCCGGCATCGCTGCCGTCTTCGGCGCCGATGTTCTTGGCGACGTACTTCGCCACGTAGCCCGCGGCACCACCGGCTTCCATGCGCTTGAAATCGCAGCGGTTCTTCTGCGCGCCGGGCTCGTCGCCGGCATCGGTCAGCCAGTAGCGGCGCACCGTCGCCTCGACCTGCTGCGCGGCGGCCTCGTCGTGGCACCACAGCAGCACGTGCCAGTGTGGGCAACCGTCGTGGTGCGGCTCCGCCACGCGAAAGCCGTACATCGCCACCTTGCGCCGCTGCAGCGCCGAGCGCGTGCGGGCCCACTTGTCGCACAGCCACTCCTGCCCCTCGCGCGGCGTGGCGCCTTCGTAGCGCGGGTTGGCGCGCGGTCGGGCCGTGGCGCCCTTGCCGCCCGAGTGCACCGCGTGGAAGCGGCTCGGGCAGGTCAGCGTGAGGAAGATGCCGATGTGCCCGCGCGCATCTGCGTATTCCTCGCAGCCGCGAATGCGCGTCATCAGCTCGCCGCGGCGGTTGTCGCGGTTCGACACCGAAGCGGCCGCAAGTTCGGCGAGCGTGTAGACCTGCCCGGCTTCGTTGCGCACCAGCGTGCGCTTGAGCAAGGCCTCGTTGCGCTGCAGCTGCTGGCTGCGGCGCGAACACGCCTCGTCGCTCGCGTAGCCGCCGTTCTTGCGATGCACCACGCCCAGCTTGATCGCCGCATGCTCCACCACCCGCGCCACCTTCTTGCGCAGCGCCGCGCGCCACCAGTGCTCGCTGCAGCCCCGGCTGATGACACCCGCGGGCGTCTTGCCCGACGGCAGGGCAACGTCCACCCGCTCGCACACGCTGCGCAGCACCTCCATGCGCTCGGCCGTGTCCAGCGCCTTCGGCCACAGCGACATCAGTTCCTTGACGTCTTCGGCAATGGCCCTGGCGCGCGTGCAGACCGTGGAGTCGGAGACGGCCCACTGCAGCACATTCCCGTGGCGCTCCTCGAAAGCGCCCATCCGGTCGATCCACGACACATAGCGGCTGTACCCCGCCGGGCCACCGGCTTCGTGCCGCAACAACTCCAGCTGCGGCCGCCATTGCGCCGGCACGCTCTCGACCAGCCGTCTCTCCATGGCACGGGCCACATACCGCTCCAGCGTGTTCCAGGGCAGCCGGGACCTGCGCCCGATCACCGACCAGAACATCTCACCGGGGCGTGCGGCGACCCTCATCACCGGCCCACCAGCGCCGCCAAGGGGCGCACATCGTCTTGCAGGTTGCGAGCTGCGGCTCGGATCTTTGCGCGCTCGCTCTCGGCGATCTCCAGCCACGCCCGCACGGCCAGCTCGCCCAGGTCGCCATCCAGGCCGGCCAGCATCAGCAAGGCCATGYGGTGCTCCGAGCGCAGGCACGCCCACTCTTGCGCCGCGGCGTCGGAGAAGCGGCCGCGCGAGGCGATCGCCACGAACTCATCGCGCAGGGTGCGCAGCTGGTGCATGGCGGCCTGGCGGGCGCGGGAGTTGCCGAAGGGCTGCATTGCGGTCAGGCGGCCTCGGCCACTGGTGCGGCGGTTGCAGTTGTGTCTCGCGGCATGTCCACGCTCACGACGATGCGCAGGCGACTCTTGCCGACGATGACGGTGTCCGTCGCGCCGTGGTGGCGGCGCTCGACTTCCTTCAGGCCCTGGGCCAGCAGCGTGTCCAGCAGGCGCTGCGTCTCCTTCGGCGAGGTGAAGTAGGTCGTGCGGACATAGAGATCCTTTCCGCCCCAGTCCGTGATCTCGTCGATCAAGAGGTGCAGGCCCGCGGCCTTCAATGCCGGCATGTACGCGTCGAGCAGGGCCAGGCGTGCCTTCATCCGCTGGAGCGTGGCCAGCCGGTTGGTGTGGCGTTCGTGCTCCCTCTGCAAGGCGGCCTCGTACAGCGTGGCGGGCGGGGGAGCGGTCTTTCTCTTCATGTCAGGAATCTCCGGGCTGAGTTGGTCCCGCAGTGCCTCCGAACAGGCACCGCTGGGTGGGTGAAGAAAGGGAAGGGGCGCGCGGCCGCGCCGGCCGCTATGAGGGGCCGTCAGGCGCGAACAGATCGCGCGTGCGGGGTGGCGCTTGCCGCGGTTCGTAGTCGACGATCGCGGGCGAGCGCATTTGCGCGGCGAYCACGTCGCGCTGCACGTGCGACGAGAGGGGCAGCATCACCGTGGCGGCCGGCGTGGCGGACGGGGACATGGTCAGGTCGGCCTCGGTGGTAGCGCGCCAGGTGTGGCCGCACTCGAGGTTGTTGCAGATCACGTAGTGGCGCGAGACGGTCGCGGAAATGACCTCGGTCGAGCGGATGGTGCCGAGCCATTCGCAGTGGGGGCAGCGCAGTCTCACTGGGCACCCCCTGGCTGGCACGCGACGAGGTAGAGGGCCCGGCGGCGGCCACCGGCCGCGCGGGCCGCGCGGCGCAGGCGGGTCTTCACCAGCCACTCTGCCGCGGCCTCCAGCGTGGGGAAGCCGCGCTGCGCCTGCACGCGCTCGAGCAGCGTGCGGTCGGCGTCGGTGAGGGTGATGGTGTGCTCGGGCATGGCGGCGGCTTTTCGTCAGACGTTTGTCAGCTCTTTGCGGGCTTCATTCACGCCGTTCGGAGGCAGAGACTTCGCTCGTGCGCCATCCCCAACACCTGTTCTGCCTCGCGAACCGCCATGTCGCGCACCAGCGTCGAAAGCTGTTCGCCCTGGTACTCGGCCATGGCTTGAACGAGCTTGTGCTCGTAGTCATCCAGGCGGAGGGTGAGCCGGTTGTCGCGGACACGCTTCGGGTCGGGATAGGTCATGGTGGTCGGAGAGGTGATGGACAGGGAACAGGGGATTTCAGGCGTCGAGGAGGGTGCGGGTGCGCTCGCAGTCGGCCAAGCCGCGCAGCAGCACCAGGCGGCACACGGAGGCCAGGGAGCGCTGTTCCTGCGCGGCAAGCTTTTCGACCGCGGCCCGCTCGGCGGGAAGAAGCCGCAGCGGAATTGGCTTTTTCGTGACCACGCCGTTGGGTGCGCGGCGGGTGGGTTTCGCGGTGGGTTCCATGGGCGGCGGTATCCTTGTTTGAAACGATCAATTGCACGGGTCACGGGCATTTTGGTCGATATTTGTCCTGTTTACATATCTATGGTGGCGACTTGTCGACCTTTGGGAATCGATTACGTGCAGAACGGAAACGTCTGGGTCTGAACCAGACGACTTTGGGCGCTGCCGGTGGCGTATCCAAAGAATCTCAGCTCAACTACGAGAACGACAGCCGTAGTCCCGACGCCAACTACCTGACCGCCATCGCGGCAGCTGGCGTCGATGTGACGTACCTCTTGACCGGCGTGCGTGCCGGCGATGCGCAGTTGAGCCGCGAAGAGCAGGCGCTGCTCGACAACTACAAGCACGCCGACGAGGAAGGGAAAGACGCCGCACGGAGGGTGCTTTCTTCGCTCGCGAAACAGAAGGCCGCGTGAGTGGCTCCGGGCGTGGCTCGGGTGGACGAGTTCGGCGCTGGCCGACGGGAGGCTGCTACAGGTCGCCAAGACGATAGCGAGCGAGGGGAACTGGCTCGACTGAGGTGAAAAGAAGTTAAGCAGGGGGGACGATGCAAGAACATACACTCGGCCCGGCCGTGGCGCTGAGCATTGTGGCCGGGGTGCTCGGCGCCTACATCTGGTCCTGGAGGCAGGTCGCGCGGTACGCCAAAGCACGGTGGGGCCTTCGGTGGCTTGGGCACGCGATGGGGCTGGTGTTTGGTGCGATGCCGGCGGCACTGTTCGCCGGGACCGCCGCTCTTGTCTTGCCGCCTCGCATTGAAGGTGAAGCAGCATGGGTGAGCGTCGTGTTCGTGATTCTTGCCATCGCTGTATTCGTCGCCTTTTGGCAGCTACCTCGACGTGCTGCGGCGTTGCGGAAGGGGCCTGGGCCGATTGAGCATGCTGTCTCGACGGGCAGTGACGAGGCGTCTCGGCAAGCAACCATCGCCAGGCCGCAACCGGCGTGGCAGACGTACAAGAGCGAGGCGTCCGCGCATCTCAAAAACGGGCTGAAGGAGACAACCAAGCCCATGCGAGACGCGGCGAACAAGCGTGCGTCGAGATTGATCGCACCGAGCGAGGGGAGCGTCGCCACGGTTTCGCTGCCGGATGTCTACCGCTTCGGCTATTGCGACGCGGACGGTGTCATCACCACGCGCGAGGTTCGGGTGCGATCGACTGGGCACGCAGGGGGGCGGCGTTATCTGGTGGGCCTATGCATGCAGGCGAGCGCTGAGCGCACGTTTCGCCTCGATCGAGTCATGGGGTCGCTGACCCAAACTTCGAGCGGATTTCGAATCTCGCCGGATGCACTGTTCAAGGCCGCAGGTGAGTCAAAGGCGATCGACACGAGTTCGTCGAGCAGGAATGCAAAACCGTCGGGCAGCAAGAACGCGAAGGCATGGGAAACCGCAGTTTATTTCGCCGGCTTCGGCAGCAAAAGGCGCGACGAGTTGGCAGCGCTGGCGGACGCGGCCGGCTGGCAAGTGCGCAGCACCCTGACCAAGACCGTCGACTACGTGGTCGAAGGTTCGATGGCCGGAATTTCGCAAATGGCAAAGGCCCGGGAACTCGGCATCAGCGTGATTGAAGAGGACACATTCAGGGCGATGGTGTGACTTCCGGCTGCGAATGAAATGCACCCTGTCCTGACCAGGACGTACTCGTCGGAATGGCCAAAGACCGCGGATTCTTCAGTTCCAGCCAACTCGACCATTCCAGAAATCGCTCCAAGCATAGTTGTCGAACCCGATCAAGAACAGATCGATATTGGTAGCAGTACGAGCAACCGCCGCGACGTGCTGCGTGTTCTTGTCGAAGACGGCCGGACCCGGAAGCGGAAACCAATCGCGCAGCCATTGACCCGGACGGGCGGAATCGGGCCAAGCGTTCGACCAGACGTGGCCGTCGTTGCCGATCACGAACAGATCCAGATTGTTGGCAGTACGAGCGACCGCGGCGACACGCTGGGTGTTCTTGTCGAACACGGCCTGGCCTGGCAGGGGATGCCAATCCGGCAACCATTGCCATTGCCCCGGACGAGCAGGATCGGGCCAAGCGCTTGTCCAAACATGGCCGTCGTTGCCGATCAAGAACAGATCGATGTTGGTAGCAGTACGAGCAACCGCCGCGACGTGCTGCGTGTTCTTGTCGAAGACGGCCGGACCCGGAAGCGGAAACCAATCGCGCAGCCATTGACCCGGACGGGCGGGATCGGGCCAAGCGTT
>NZ_JBFUCI010000256.1:0-9153 GCF_056405335.1 Variovorax sp. P1_H12_2 | reverse complement strand
GATCCAGCAGATCCTGGAACCGCTCTTTCCCGGCTTGATGGGCGTGCGCCTCGTCACGCTGGAGCCCGAGCGCGTCGTCGCCGAGCTCGAGGTGCGACCCGAGCTGTGCACCGCCGGCGGCATCCTGCACGGCGGCGCCTACATGGCTTTCGCCGACACGCTCGGCGCGGTAGGCACGATCATCAATCTCCCGCAAGGCAAGCGCACCACGACCACCGATTCCAGCACCAAGTTCATCGGTGGCGCGCGCAGGGACACCACGGTCGTCGGCGAATGCCTGGCGCTGCACCGCGGGCGGACCACGATGGTGTGGCAGACCACGATCAGGTCGGCGCAAGGCAAGCTGTGCGCAGTCGTCACGCAGACGCAACTGGTCATGGATGCGTAGTCCCCAAGGCACCGTGAAGAATTCGCAGGATTTCGTCGACTTCGTGAAGGATCAGCTGGACGCCTTTCGCGACCTGCGAGGCGCCCGCCTGTTCGGTGGCGTCGGGCTGTCGGCTCATGGCGTGCAGTTCGCGATGATCATCGGCAACGTGCTCTATTTCGTGGTCGACGACACGACGCGCCCGGCTTATGAAGCCATGGGCAGCCAGTGCTTCTCCTACGCCACGCGGGTGCGGCGCGTCGAGGTCCGGCGCTACTTCGCGCTGCCGGCCGAACTGCTCGAAGATCGCGAGCGGCTGATGGCCCTGGCGAGGGAATCGCTGAAGATTGCCGCCAGGCCGAGGAAGGCCAGGGCATGAGGCAGCCAGCCCCCTCGCCCACCGACCCCTGGCTCGAACGCTGGCTGCCCCTGGTGGCCGAGCGCGCCGGCGGCCAGCCGATCCTGGAGCTCGGCTGCGGCAGCGGGCGCGACACCGAAACGCTGGCCAGCGCCGGGCTGGCGGTGGTGGGCATCGAGCTCAGCGACGAAGCCATCGAAGCGGCCCGCGCCCGGGCGCCCTCCGCACAGTTCCATGGCCAGGACATCCGCGAGCCCTTTCCGCTGCCCGCCGGCACCTGTGGGGTCGTGCTCGCAAGCCTCTGCCTGCACTACTTCGACTGGCCCGAGACGGTCGAACTCGTCGAGCGCATCCGGAGGCAGTTGCGGCCCGGCGGCGTGCTGCTGTGCCGCCTCAATTCGACCCACGACTTCCAACATGGCGCCAGTCGCGATCCTGACCTCGCGGACAACTTCTATCTGGTGGACGGCGTGCCCAAGCGCTTCTTCGATCGCGCCGCGGTCGACCGCCTGTTCGCCACCGGCTGGCGGACGCTCGGCAGGGAGGAGCAGGTGGTCGAGCGCTATGCGCAATCCAAGGCACTCTGGGAGGTCGTTCTTGAGCGGCGGCACTGACGCGGCGATCGAGGTCGCCGGCTACGACACCGCCTGGCCCGCGCGCTTCGAAGCCGAGCGCCGATTGCTGCAGGCCTACTCGGAGGCCAATACCCCGTTCGTCCAGCGCGTGCTTGCAGGCCCGGGCAACTGAAGACACCATTCGAATCACGCTCGACCCCGTTCACACAAAGAACAACCGTCATGTCCATCCAGCTCTGGCTCGCCTTCGTCGCCGCATCGGCGGTGCTCCTGATCATCCCCGGGCCGACCATCCTCACGGTCATCAGCTACTCCGTGGCCCACGGCCGGCGTGCCAACGCGCCGCTGGTGGCCGCGGTCGCGCTCGGCGATTCGACGGCGCTGGTGGTGTCGCTGCTCGGCCTCGGCGCGCTGCTCGCGACCTCGGCCTTCTGGTTCACCGCGATCAAGTGGGCGGGCGGGCTGTACCTGCTCTATCTCGGCATCAAGCTGCTGCGCGCCGGCATCTCGCCCGCCGTTCTTGCCGCCCCCGCGGCCCCCGGCTCACGCTGGCGACTGTTCGCCAACACCTACCTGGTGACGGCGCTCAATCCCAAGGGCATCGTGTTCTTCGTCGCCTTCCTGCCCCAGTTCATCGATCCGCGCACCAGCGTGACGCCGCAGTTGTGGGTGCTGGCCCTGACCTTCGTGGCCATGGCCGCGCTCAACGCCACGCTCTATGCGGTGTTCGCGGGCTCGGCGCGCCGGCTGCTGGCGTCGCCGCGCGCGCAGCGGCGCTTCAACCTCACCGGCGGCTCGCTCCTGTCGGCCGCGGGAATCTGGGCATTGCTCGCCCGGCGGCCGGCTTGAAAATCTGCGGACCTGCGCGGCGCGGCGCTCGAGATGGCATGACCTCCCTTCGTTGTCCGTCGCTGGCGCTGGCGCTGGCCGCGGTGCTCGCGGCGCCGGCCTGGGCGCTTGCCAGCTTCGACGAGGTCCGGCGCGACTTCCATCCATCCGACACCGCGGTGCTGGACCGCGACGGCGCCCTGCTGCAGCGCGTGCGCACCGACGCCCGCGTGCGGCGCGGCGAATGGATCGCCCTCGCGGACATTTCGCCCGCCTTGCGCAGCGCCATGCTGCTGAGCGAGGACAAGCGCTTCTACGAACACAGCGGCGTCGACTGGCGCGCGGTGTCCGCCGCGGCCTGGGGCAATGTCTGGAACACCCGCACCCGCGGCGCCTCGACGATCACGATGCAGCTCGCCGGCCTGCTCGACGACGATCTGCGGCGCGCCGGCGGCGGCCGCAGCCTGACGCAGAAGCTCGGCCAGTCGGTGGCGGCCCAACAGCTGGAGCGCGGCTGGCGCAAGGACCAGATCCTCGAGGCCTACCTGAACACCGTGCCCTTCCGCGGCGAGATCGTCGGCATCGACGCCCTGTCGCGCACGCTGTTCGGCAAGGCGCCGCATGGGCTCGACGCGCGCGAGGCGGCGGTCGCCGCGGCACTGGTGCGGGCACCCAACGCCAAGCCCGCGCTGGTAGCGCAGCGGGCCTGCGAGTTGATGCGCGTGATGGAACCCACCGGCAAGCCGGACTGCGATGCGCTCGACATGTTCGCCAGTGCGGCGCTGCAGCGGCGCGCCTTCGATCCGAGCGAAGGGATCGCCCCGCACCTGGCGCGACGCGCCTTGAAGGACGCCGGCACGGCCCAGCCCGTTCGCACGACGCTGCGGGCTCCGCTGCAGCGCTTCGCGCTCGACGCGCTGCAGCGTCAGCTGCGCGAACTGCGCGGGCGCAACGTCGAGGACGGCGCGCTGGTGGTGCTCGACAACGCCAGCGGCGAGGTGCTGGCCTGGGTCGGCTCCTCGGGCGCGCTGAGCCGCGCGGCCGAGGTCGACGGCGTGCTCGCACAGCGACAGCCGGGCTCGACCCTCAAGCCCTTCCTGTACGCACAGGCGATCGCCGAGCGCCGGCTCACGGCGGCCTCGCTGCTGGACGACTCGTCGGCGCAGATCAACACCGCCGGCGGGCTCTACATCCCGCAGAACTACGACCGCCAGTTCAAGGGCTACGTCTCGGTACGCACCGCGCTGGCGGCCTCGCTCAACGTGCCGGCTGTGCGCACCCTGGTGATGGTGTCGCCCGAAGCCTTCGCGCGGCAGCTGCGCGCAGCCGGGCTGCCGCTGGCGCAGAACGGCGACTACTACGGCTACAGCCTGGCGCTGGGCAGCGCCGAGGTTTCGCTGCTGACACTCACCAACGCATACCGGACGCTGGCCAACGGCGGGCGCTTCGGCGACACGCGCTATCTGCCCAGCCCCTCGTCCGCAGCGGGAGCCAACCACAGCGCCATCGATGCGCGCGCAGCCTTCATCGTCGGCGACATCCTGGCCGACCCCAACGCCCGCGCCCGCACCTTCGGCCTCGACAGCGTGCTCGGCACCCGCTTCTGGAGCGCCGTGAAGACCGGCACCAGCAAGGACATGCGCGACAACTGGGCGATCGGCTGGTCCGGGCGCTACACCGTCGGCGTCTGGGTCGGCAACGCCAGCGGCGCGTCGATGTGGGAGGTCAGCGGCACCAGCGGCGCAGCGCCGGTCTGGGCCCAGCTCATGGGCTTCCTGCATCGCCAGGAGCCGAGCCGGGCGCCGGCGCCGCCGGCAGGCGTGGTGCAGGCCCGCGTGCGCTTCGGCGACGACCTCGAGGCGGCCCGCGGCGAATGGTTCATCGCCGGCACCGAGCAGCCGGTGTTCGCGATCGCGCCCGATGCATCGGYGGCCGAAGCGGCGCCGCGCATCAGGGCGCCGTCCGACGGCACCATCATCGCGCTCGACCCCGATATCCCGCCCAGCCGCCAGCGCGTGCGCTTCGAGGCCGAAGGCCGCGGCGTGCAATGGCGCATCGACGGCAGGCCCTTCGCGCGCGGCGCCAGCGCGCAATGGCTGCCGTGGCCGGGGCGGCACGTGGTGGAGCTGCTCGATGCGCGCGGCCAGGTGGCCGACCAGGTCAGGCTCGAGGTGCGCGGCGCCGGCGTGGTGGCGAGCGCGAAGCGCTGAGGCCGGCGCGAAGCGCCGCGCGACGTCGCCCGGAAGGCGTCCGACATCTGTCAGCCGGAACCGATGGCCGCTCATGGGCAAACGGCGTACAGGCATCCCGCGCCACGGCCCACGGCATCGCAGGGTACAGGCTGCTGTCCGGTCAAGCCCACCGGGTCTATACCTTCATGCATGGGAGTTCGCTCCACCACTTCCACGGAGGCCGTGATGCTGATCAAGATGACAACCGTGCCGCAGGGACAAGACCCCCATGTCGTGGTCGCCTGGATCCGTGCCTGCATCTGGGCCGGCGTCGAAGGCTGGCCGTTCTGCAGGCTGAAGTAGGAAGCTCGGGCGGTCCGACGATGGACGAGGGATTCTGAGCCGTGTTTCGCAACGCTGTCGGCGGGGCGTCCGGAAAGGGGCGCTCGAGCGCCGCAGATAATAGGCATTGCGCAGCCACAGAACCCAGGAGCCCTTTCCCGTGCCAGACCTGTCCAAGATCACGACCATCGAAGACCTGCGAGTCATCGCCAAAAGTCGCGTGCCACGCATGTTTTACGACTACGCCGATTCCGGCGCATGGACCGAAGGCACCTACCGCGCCAACGAAAGCGACTTCCASAAGATCCTGCTGCGCCAGCGCGTCGCGGTCAACATGGAGGGCCGCTCGACCCGCACCACGATGATCGGCCAGGAGGTCACGATGCCCGTGGCGATCGCCCCGACCGGCCTGACCGGCATGCAGCAYGCCGACGGCGAGATCCTSGGCGCGCTCGCGGCCAAGGCCTTCGGCRTKCCGTTCACGCTCTCGACCATGAGCATCTGCTCGCTCGAGGACATCGCCGAGAAGACCGATCGCCATCCGTTCTGGTTCCAGCTCTACGTGATGCGCGACCGCGACTTCATCGAGCGCCTGATCGAACGCGCCCGCGCCGCCAATGTCTCGGCGCTGCAGCTCACGCTCGACCTGCAGATCCTCGGCCAGCGCCACAAGGACATCAAGAACGGCCTCACCGCGCCGCCCAAGCCCACGTTCAAGAACCTGATGAACCTCGCCACCAAGCCGCGCTGGTGCATGGGCATGCTGGGCACCAAGCGCCGCACTTTCGGCAACATCGCGGGCCACGCCAAGGGCGTGAAGGATCTCTCCTCGCTGTCCTCGTGGACCGCCGAGCAGTTCGACCCGACGCTGAGCTGGGCCGACGTCGAGTGGATCAAGAAGCTCTGGGGCGGCAAGCTGATCCTGAAGGGCATCATGGACGTGGAAGACGCGCGCCTCGCGGCGGCCAGCGGCGCCGATGCGCTGATCGTCTCGAACCACGGGGGCCGCCAGCTCGACGGTGCGCCTTCCTCGATCGCCGCGCTGCCGGCGATCGCCGAGGCGGTCGGCACCGAGATCGAGGTCTGGATGGACGGCGGCATTCGCAGCGGCCAGGACGTGCTCAAGGCGCGCGCACTGGGCGCCCACGGCACCCTGATCGGCCGCAGCTTCCTCTACGGCCTGGGCGCCTTCGGCCAGGCCGGCGTGACCCGCGCGCTGCAGATCATCCAGCGCGAACTCGATCTGACCATGGCCTTCTGCGGCCGGACGCAGATCGACGACGTCGACTCGAGCATCCTGCTGCCCGGCACCTTCTGAAGGTGCGCAAAGGCCGACGGCGGCGCGTCAGTCCTCGGCTTCCCAGATCGCCGGGTAGCGACGCACGAAGCCGTCCGGCGTGACTTCCAGCATCGCCTCGTAGTCGAAGCGCGGTGCGCTGTACCAGTAGTCGCGCTCGCTGCGCCGCTCGTAGCGCTGCTGCAGTTCGCTCAGGCCGCCGCCGTCCAGGTCCAGCCAGGCCACCGGGGCATCCGCAGCCTCGCCGGGCGCGAGATGCAGCCTTCGAAGCTGCAGCAGATTGGTCGCCGGCGTGAACCCCAGGTCCAGATCGACGCAATGGCCGAGTTCCATCGCCGGCGCATCGTTGAGCTTCCACCCGCCGTGCGCATCGCGCACGATCGACAGGTCGATCCCCTCGCCTCCGAGCCAGCCGCGCACCGTGCCCCACTGCGTGTGCCACGCGCGATCGCAGCGCACGCGATAGTGCAGCTGCGCGACCCTTCCGTCCTCATGGCGAAATGCCGCCCCGCCGTCGATCTGCCAGTTGTCGCCCTGGCGCTCGAGCCGGCAGACATCGTGCCCCGGCTGGCCGAGCCGGCGCCACAGGATCGAAGCGAGGGTCTGCATGAGCCGGATCATGGCACCGGCAGGCCGCGCAGCGCAAGCGTCGATCGGCACGCCGACACGCCCATCGGGCCGTCCAAGCAGTGCCAGTCGGGCGCAGCCGCAGCAGCGACAATTGCAGGCGTGACGACCGCACCGATCCGCCGCATCGCCCACCTCGACATGGACGCGTTCTACGCCTCGGTCGAACTGCTGCGCTACCCGCAGCTCAAGGGCCTGCCGATGGTGATCGGCGGCGGTCGCCGCAAGGTCGACGAGGCCCTGCGCGCGATGCCCGCAGGCGGCACGCTGGCCGACATCCCGGTGGCCGCCTTTCCGCTGCTCAAGGACTACGCGGGGCGCGGCGTGATCACCACCGCGACCTATGCGGCGCGGCAGTTCGGCATCGGCTCCGCGATGGGGCTCATGAAGGCTGCCAAGCTGTGTCCGCAGGCGCTGATCCTGCCGGTGGACTTCGACGAGTACCGCAAGTACTCGCGCCGCTTCAAGCAGGTCATCACCGAGATCGCGCCGGTCATGGAAGACCGCGGCGTCGACGAGGTCTACATCGATTTCACCGAGGTGCCGGGCGGCCAGCGCGAGGGCGGGCGGGTGCTGGCGCGGCTGATCCAGAAGTCGATCCTCGACGCCACCGGGCTGACCTGCTCGGTCGGCGTGGCGCCGAACAAGCTGCTCGCCAAGATGGCGAGTGAATTCGACAAACCCAATGGCATCTCGATCGTGTTCGAGAGCGACCTGCAGGCGCGCATCTGGCCGCTGCCCTGCCGCAAGGTCAACGGGATCGGCCCGAAGGCCGACGAGAAGCTGCAGCGGCACGGCATCCGCACCATCGGCGAACTGGCCTCGAAGGATCGCGACTGGCTGGTCGCGAACTTCGGGAAAGCCAGCGGCGCCTGGATGCATGAAGTCGCCTGGGGCCGCGACGACCGGCCCGTGGTCACCGAAAGCGAGCCGGTCTCGATGAGTCGCGAGACCACCTTCGACCGCGACCTGCACGCGGTGCGCGACCGCGCCGAACTCGGCGCCATCTTCACCCACTTGTGCGAGAAGCTGGCCGAGGACCTGCAGCGCAAGGGCTACGTCGGCAAGACCATCGGCATCAAGCTGCGCTACGGCGACTTCAAGATCGCGACCCGCGACCAGACCATCGAGGGCTTCACGGCCGATCCAAAGGCGATCCGCCGAATCGCGGGCCAGTGCCTCAAGCGGGTGCCGCTGGAACGCCCGCTGCGCCTGCTCGGGGTGCGCGTGGGCGCGCTCGCCAAAGCCGGTGAGGTTCAGGTGGAGGCGACCCCCCAAAGCGGCCCGGCAGGCCGCGGCAGATCATCGTCCGACGGTGCCGCAGCCCGGACCGCCTCGCTGTTCTAGCGCTGCGGGGCCAGCGCCGGCACGCCGGCCTGCCACTGCGGCCAGTTGACGACGATGTGATCGACCACGCGGCTGCCGACCAGCTCGATGTTCTCGACCGTTTCGGCAAAGCCGCCCGCGGTTTCGCCGGGCGCCGGGTCCAGATGCTGCAAGGTGGTCTCGCGGGGATTGCCCTGGTCGAAATTGACCGCGCCGCGCAGGCTCATCACGCGATCGGTGCCGTGCTGGCGCTTGATCACCAGCGTGATCGCGGCGGCTTCCATCTCGGTGATCACATAGTCGTCGGCGCCATACAGCTTCGCGATGTACTGCGCCTGGTTCGACATGCCCGGGCCGTGGAAGAAGGTGTCGCCGGTCATGTGGGTGCCGGTGCCGACGAAAGGCGCGCGCCGCGCAGCCGCCTGCGGATAGCGCAGGCGGTAGGCCTTGGCCGAATCGGAGTCCTTCAGCGGCGTGTCGGCCGAGAGCATCATCGCCCAGGCGACCAGTTCGGGATTGAGCTTGAAGCGGCGGTACTCCTCGTAGCCCTTGCGCGGCATGAAGGTCGGCTCGCCGGACTTGTTCTCCTCGGGTGCCCAGCGATGGCCGAGGTCGTAATCGACCAGCCAGGTGGCCCAGTTGACCTCACCGATGGTCCCGCGCGAAGGAGGCGTGCCGGCCACCCCCGAAATCACGTAGTAGGCTTTGGAAAAATCGAACTTCGGACTGGTCAGGATGGCCTGCATCGACGACGACGAATTGACCTTGCCCATGCCGAGCACCGAACCGCAGACGCCGTCGGCGTTGCAATACACCGGTTGCAGCGCACCGGGCACCGTGACCGGCGTCGCACTCTTCCAGTAGCGCTCGTACCAGTGCTGGAATTCACCGGCGCGGTCGCCGGTGTTCTTGCCGATCTCGAACATGGCGCCGACAAACACCTTGACCTTCACGGGCTCGGCCACGGGCGGCTGGGGCGTCGAAGCGCAACCCGCGGCGAATGCACCAACGGCAGACAGTGCCACCCAACGGGCACGGCGGGACCAGACAGGGGACATGGGAATACTCCGGTAGGAAATGGCGTGATTGTCGCAAAGCCCGTGCCCGCCGGTGCCGGGACGCCCACGCGTGTGGTGGCGCCAAAAACGCAAAAAGCCCAGCCTTTTGAGGGGCTGGGCTATTTGGGGCTGTAAGAGCCTGACGATGACCTACTTTCACACGGGAACCCGCACTATCATCGGCGCTGAGTCGTTTCACTGTCC
>NZ_JBFUCI010000255.1:0-9189 GCF_056405335.1 Variovorax sp. P1_H12_2 | reverse complement strand
CGCACTGGTCGACCAGTGCGCCCATCGCCTGCTTGGTCATGCCGGCCCGCTCGGCCAGTTCGGTTAGCCGCGAGCCGTCGCGCGCCAGATGGCGCGTGATGTGGATGTGGGCGGCGCTCACCTGCGCGCGCGCCGCGAGGTTCGACAGCGCCAGCGGCACCCCGGCGTCATGCGCCATCAGCGCCAGCACCCGCTCGTCGAAGCGCCGCATCGCGTGGCCCAGCAGTCGGCCCAGGTGGGTCTGGCGCCAGGTGTCGTGGTCGATCGGAAATTGCGTGCCGGACATGACAGTCGATAGTAAAGCAAACTGACCAAAAATTGGATTTTTCTGGATCAATACGCCTCTACACTACTGTTCAAGCATCCAGCCTGTAATTAAAAGCAGCGGGATGAATTTCCCGCAACCCGTTGATATTCAAGGAGTTCTCACATGGACGCAGTCGTCAAAGGCGCAAGCATCTCGGTCGCCAACAGCGAAAAGGCCAAGGCCCTCCAGGCCGCGCTGGCCCAGATCGAAAAGCAGTTCGGCAAGGGCACGATCATGCGGCTCGGCGAAGGCGAGGCGCTGGAAGACATCCAGGTGGTCTCCACCGGCTCGCTGGGCCTGGACATCGCGCTCGGCGTCGGCGGCCTGCCGCGCGGCCGCGTGATCGAGATCTACGGTCCTGAATCCTCGGGCAAGACCACGCTCACCTTGCAGGTCATCGCCGAGATGCAGCGCCAGGCCGGCACCTGCGCCTTCGTCGATGCCGAGCATGCGCTCGACGTGCAATATGCCCAGAAGCTCGGCGTCAACCTCTCCGACCTGCTGATCAGCCAGCCCGACACCGGCGAGCAGGCGCTCGAGATCGTCGATTCGCTGGTGCGCTCGGGTGCGGTCGACCTGATCGTGGTCGACTCGGTCGCCGCGCTCACCCCCAAGGCCGAAATCGAAGGCGAGATGGGCGACTCGCTGCCCGGCCTGCAGGCCCGCCTGATGAGCCAGGCGCTGCGCAAGCTCACCGCCACCATCAAGAAGACCAACTGCATGGTCATCTTCATCAACCAGATCCGCATGAAGATCGGCGTGATGTTCGGCTCGCCCGAAACCACCACCGGCGGCAATGCGCTGAAGTTCTACGCCTCGGTGCGGCTGGACATCCGCCGCATCGGCACCATCAAGAAGGGCGACGAGGCGATCGGCAACGAGACCAAGGTTAAGGTGGTCAAGAACAAGGTCAGCCCGCCCTTCAAGACGGCCGAGTTCGACATCCTGTTCGGCGAGGGCATCAGCCGCGAAGGCGAGATCATCGACATGGGCGTCAATGCCAAGATCGTCGACAAGTCCGGCGCCTGGTACGCCTACAACGGCGAGAAGATCGGCCAGGGCCGCGACAACGCGCGCGAATTCCTGCGCGAGAACCCCGAGCTGTCGCGCGAGATCGAGAACAAGGTGCGCGAATCGCTGGGCATTCCGCTCTTGGCCGAGGCGGTGGCGAGCGCCGACGCGGCGGTCGAGAAGGCCGACAAGCCCGAGAAGGCCGAGAAGGCTGACAAGAAGTAACCCGGCCGCCATGGCTTTCAGTGCGCCGTCGCTCAAGGGGCGCGCCCTGCGCCTCTTGAGCCAGCGCGAGCATTCGCGCGCTGAACTCGAGCGCAAGCTCAAGAAATACGAGGAAGAGCCCGGCACCCTGGCCCGGGCCCTCGACGAGCTGGCCGCCAAGGATTTCATCAGCGAGGCGAGGGTGGTGCAGTCGGTGCTGCACCAGCGCGCGGCCCGCATGGGCGCGGCGCGTGTGCGCCAGGAATTGCTGCACAAGGGCATCGCGCCCGAGGCGGTCGCCGAGGCGGTCGCCGGCCTGCAGGGCAGCGAGTTCGATCGCGCGCTCGAAGTCTGGAAGCGCCGCTTCGGCGAGCTGCCGCAGGATGCGACCGAACGCGCCCGCCAAGTTCGGTTCCTGATGGCGAGGGGATTCGCCGGTGCCATCGTGGCCAAGGTCCTGCGGCACGACCCCGAAGAATAGGCCGGCGCAGCCCGGCCTTGTTGGTGAAACACCGCGGAACCGGCTTTGCCGGGCCGCCGGTGTTGCCCCCGGTAGGGGGTGGGCGCCCGGACACGAAGTGCCGGGCAACCTGGGGGCGAGCTACAGATTCAGCATCAATTTCAGGTTCTGCACCGCGGCGCCGCTCGCGCCCTTGCCCAGGTTGTCCAGCCGCGCAATGACCACCGCATGGCGATGGTCCTCGTTCGGGAACACGCGGATCTCGAGTTCGTTGGTGTCGTTGAGCGCCAGCGCGTCGATCTTGCCGTCGGCCGTGGGCGGCAGCACCTTCACGAAGCGTTCCGGCGTATTGCTCTTCGCGTAGTGCGCAGCCAGCGCATCGTGCAGGTGCGCCGCGGTCGGGCGGTCGGGCAGGTCGTCCAGGTGCAGCGGCAGCTGCACCAGCATGCCCTGCTT
The DNA here is from genome assembly GCF_056405335.1 of Variovorax sp. P1_H12_2. NCBI lineage: Bacteria > Pseudomonadati > Pseudomonadota > Betaproteobacteria > Burkholderiales > Comamonadaceae > Variovorax > Variovorax sp. P1_H12_2. The sequence continues at coordinate 6,751 of NZ_JBFUCI010000255.1, read as the reverse complement.
GAAGTTGCCGACCGAGGGGATGAAGACCGGCCGGCGGGTCAGGCCGGTGTACTTCATGATCTCGGGGATGTGCTTGTGCTTGAGCCCCAGCGCGTAGGTCTCGAACAGCGGCGCCTCGCCTTTTTCGTAGGCCTCGATCATGGTCCGGCCGCCGCCCGAATAGCCGCTGACCGAGGGCAGGGCGATGGGAAAGTCCGGCGGCAGCAGCCCGGCGTCGACCAGCGGGCGCACGATGGCGATCGCACCGGTGGCGTAGCAGCCGGGATTGGCCACGCGCTCGGCCTTGGCCACCGCATCCGCATGCCCGGCCATGAGCTCGGGGAAGCCGAACACCCAGCCGGGCGCCGTGCGGTGCGCGGTCGAGGCGTCGATGATCTTGGGGCGGCGCCCGTCCAGCTGGTCGATCAGCGCCACCGATTCGCGCGCCGCGTCGTCATGCAGGCACAGCACGACCAGGTCGACTCCGGCCATCAGCGCGCGCTTGGCGGCCACGTCCTTTCGCAGCTCGGGCGCGATGCTCACGAGTTCGATCTGCGGCATCGTCTGGAGCCGCTCGCGGATCTGGAGGCCGGTGGTTCCGGCCTCGCCATCGATGAAGACCTTGGGCATGTGGAGCCTCTTGTGGCTTGGGAGTAAATACGTATTGACCACAAACACGGGTCAATTGTTGGTGCGGCGCACCATGATACAGTCCCCTGCTGTCCGCCGCCCCCGCCCCCCAGGCGCCGTGGCCCGTGGGCAACAGCCATATTCTCCCGTTCTCCCAACCCCGTTCCGAGAGACACCCTCATGAAGATTCACGAGTACCAAGGCAAGGAAATTCTTGCCAAGTTCGGCGTGCCCGTACCCCGCGGCATCCCGGCGTACACAGTTCAGGAGGCGGTCGAGGCCGCCCAGAAGCTTGGCGGCCCGGTCTGGGTGGTCAAGGCCCAGATCCACGCGGGCGGCCGCGGCAAGGGCGGTGGCGTCAAGGTCGCCAAGTCGATCGAAGACGTCAAGAAGCTCGCCGGCGAGATCCTCGGCATGCAGCTCAAGACGCACCAGACCGGCCCCGAAGGCCAGAAGGTCCGTCGCCTCTACATCGAGGACGGCGCCGACATCCAGAAGGAATACTACGTCTCGGCCGTGACCGACCGCGCCACCCAGAAGGTGGCCTTCATCGCGTCGAGCGAAGGCGGCATGGACATCGAGGAAGTGGCCCACTCCACGCCCGAGAAGATCGTCACCGAGTTCATCGACCCGCTGACCGGCCTCGGCGACGCCCAGGCCAAGAAGATCGCCGACGCGATCGGCATCCCGGCCGACTCCACCGCCCAGGCCGTGGACGTCTTCAAGAAGCTCTACACCTGCTACATGGAAACGGATGCCTCGCTGGTCGAGATCAATCCGCTCAACCGTGACAGCAAGGGCGGCATCATGGCGCTCGACGCCAAGTTCAACTTCGACAGCAACGCGCTGTACCGCCACCCCGACATCGTCGCCCTGCGCGACCTCGACGAGGAAGACGCGGCCGAAGTCGAGGCCAGCAAGTTCGACCTCGCCTACATCAGCCTCGACGGCAACATCGGCTGCCTGGTGAACGGCGCCGGYCTGGCCATGGCCACCATGGACACCATCAAGCTGTTCGGCGGCGAGCCGGCCAATTTCCTCGACGTGGGCGGCGGCGCCACCCCCGAGAAGGTGACCGAGGCCTTCAAGATCATGCTGAAGAACAAGAACGTCGAGGCCATCCTCGTCAACATCTTCGGCGGCATCATGAAGTGCGACACCATCGCCACCGGCGTGATCGCGGCCTGCAAGGCCGTGAACCTGCAAGTGCCGCTGGTGGTGCGCATGAAGGGCACCAACGAAGTCGAAGGCAAGAAGCTGCTGGCCGATTCGGGGCTGCCGATCATCAGCGCCGACACCATGGCGGAAGCCGCCCAGAAGGTCGTTGCGGCCGTCGCCAAGTAAGGAACCAGTCATGTCGATCTACATCAACAAAGACACCAAAGTCATCACGCAAGGCATCACTGGCAAGACCGGCCAGTTCCACACCGAGAAGTGCCAGGAATACGCGAACGGCAAGAACTGCTTCGTGGCCGGCGTGAACCCGAAGAAGGCCGGCGAGTCGATCTTCAACATCCCGATCTTCGGTTCCGTCAAGGAAGCCGCCACGCAGACCGGCGCGACCGTGTCGGTGATCTACGTGCCGCCGGCCGGCGCCGCCGCCGCGATCTGGGAAGCCGTCGAGGCCGACCTCGACATGGCGATCTGCATCACCGAGGGCATCCCGGTGCGCGACATGCTCGAAGTGCGCAACAAGATGCGCGCCAAGGAAGCCGCGGGCGGCAAGAAGACGCTGCTGCTGGGCCCCAACTGCCCCGGCCTGATCACGCCCGACGAGATCAAGATCGGCATCATGCCCGGCCACATCCACCGCAAGGGCCGCATCGGCGTGGTCAGCCGCTCCGGCACGCTGACCTATGAAGCCGTGGCGCAGCTCACCGAGATCGGCCTCGGCCAGTCGAGCGCGGTCGGCATCGGCGGCGACCCGATCAACGGCCTGAAGCACATCGACGTGATGAAGGCCTTCAACGACGATCCCGACACCGACGCGGTCATCATGATCGGCGAAATCGGCGGACCCGACGAGGCGGACGCCGCCCGCTGGTGCAAGGACAACATGAAGAAGCCGATCGTCGGCTTCATCGCCGGCGTCACGGCGCCCCCCGGCAAGCGCATGGGCCATGCCGGTGCGCTGATCTCGGGCGGCGCCGACACGGCCGATGCCAAGCTCGCCATCATGGAAGAGAGCGGCTTCACGGTCACGCGCAACTTCTCGGAACTGGCCAAGCGGCTCAAGGCACTGCTCTAAGAAGTCTCGTCTTCTCGCTGAACCACACAAGAGAAAAAGCGCCCGCAACCAGGTTGCGGGCGCTTTTTCAATCAATAACAGTGGAATAAAGAGACATGGAATTCCTTCAAACCACCGACTTCTGGATCGGTCTGCTCAAGATCGTCTGGATCAACATCATCCTTTCGGGCGACAACGCGGTCGTGATCGCCATGGCCGCCCGCTCGCTGCCGCCGCATCAGCAACGCACCGCCGTGCTGTTCGGCTCCGGCGCCGCGGTGGTGCTGCGGATCATCCTCACGGTGGTCGCGGCCAAGCTGCTGGCGCTGCCTTACCTGCAGATCATCGGCGGCCTGCTGCTGCTGTGGATCGGCACCCAGCTGCTCAGCGGCGAGGAGGAGGGCGACGGCGAGGACAAGGAGTACGGCAGCATGATGGCCGCGATCCGCACCATCCTGCTGGCCGACCTGGTCATGAGCCTGGACAACGTGATCGCGGTCGCCGCGGCGGCGCAGGGCAGCATGGTGCTGCTGATCCTCGGCCTGGCGATCAGCATCCCGCTGGTGATCTTCGGCAGCACGCTCATGATCAAGCTGATGGAACGCTTCCCGATCATCGTCATGCTCGGCGCCGCCCTGATCGGCTGGGTGGCCGGGGAAACGATCGTGAGCGATACCATCCTGCACGATATGCTCGCGGCCAATCCGTGGCTGCACTACGCGGCGGCAGCGGCCGGCGCGGCGTTCGTGGTGGCCGTGGGAAGATGGCTGCAAAAGCGATCCCGCGCCCCCGGCTGAGCCCAGCCAACCAACCTCTTGATCCATGGCGAATCCCGGCACTGAAGTTTCCAAAGATCCCGGCGTGCTGGCATGGGAGTTCGCCGCGCTCACCGACCCGGGCCGGGTGCGCGCCAACWACGAGGACACCATCGCCTTCGAGCCCTCGCTGGGCCTGGTGCTGCTGGCCGACGGCATGGGCGGCTACAACGGCGGCGAGGTCGCCAGCGGCATGGCGATCGCGCTGCTGCAGGCCAGCTTCGGCCGCTGGCTCGCCCACGCGGGGCCGCACGCCCATGCGAAGGCGGTCAAGCGCGCCCTGCAGGCCGGCACCGACGAGGCCAACGCGGCCATCCTCGAGGCGGGCATCGCGAACGTGCAGCTCCAGGGCATGGGGACCACGCTGGTGCTGGCCGCCTTCGGGCCGCAGCGCGCGATCATCGGCCACATCGGGGACTCGCGCTGCTACCGGCTGCGCGGCGACACGCTGGAGCGGCTGACGCGCGACCATTCGCTGCTGCAGGAGCAGCTCGACGCCGGCGTCATCACGCCGGAGCAGGCCCTGCAGTCGCCGCACCGCAACCTGGTCACCCGGGCGCTCGGCATCGAGCGCCATGTCGACCTCGAGATGCACGAACACGGCGTGATGCCGGGCGACCTGTTCCTGCTTTGTTCCGACGGCCTCTCCGAAATGGTGCCAGACGCCCAGCTTTTCACGATTTTGTTACAAAATATCGGCTTGCCGGAGAAAGCAACACTTTTGGTTGCAACTGCGAACGACAATGGCGGCCGGGATAACATTTCGGTCATCCTGGCCCGGGCGGGCGGTAGCAAGGCCCCTGAGGCAACTCCATAGCAGAGGTCAGGAAAATCCATTGTTGCAAGGGCCCCGACGTGAGCAAGCCAACGAGATCCAGGAGCCGGTCATGCCGAAATTGATCGTGTCGATCGACGGCGTCGTCATCAAGGACGTCACGCTCGCGAAGGACCGGACCACGCTGGGCCGGCGGCCCTACAACGACATCGTGGTCGACAATCTCGCGATCAGCGGCGAGCACGCCGTGCTGCACATGATCGGCGGCGATGTCTACCTGGAAGATCTCAACAGCACCAACGGGACCTACGTCAACGGCCGCGCCATCAAGAAGCAGGCGCTCGAGCAGAACGACGTCATCGAGGTCGGCAAGTACAAGATCCGCTTTCTGGCCGGCAATACCGGCGCGGGCGAGAGCCTGGCGCCGGCGCGTACCCTCATCGAGGCCCGTTCGGGCCCGATTCCGCTGTCTTCCGCGCCCACGGTGCAGTCGCCGCTGGGCGGCGGCACGGCCGGCGCGGCGGTCATGCGGGTGCTGTCCGGCAGCGGTGCCGGACGCGAGCTGTCGCTGCAGAAGGTCGTCACCACCATCGGCAAGCCCGGCGTGGCGGTCGCCGCGGTCACGCGCCGGCTGCACGGCTACGTGGTGGCGCCGATCGACGGCGAGACGGCCCTCAACGGCGAGCCGCTCGGCAGCGAGGCCGTGGCGCTGCAGGACGGCGACGTGCTCGAGCTCGGCGGCACGCAGATGCAGTTCGTCATCAGCTGATCGCGCGCTGAACCCGCTGCGCAGCACTCGACGGCGGGCGGACGGATGAGCGCCGCGCCGTGGGGGCCACATTGAACGCATTGCGCCGACATGGCGCGCGCATCGCGATCACGCTGCTGCCGGTCATGCTCGCCCTGGCGCATGTGCTGGGCGCCTGGCAGCTTCCCTTTCTCGAACGGCTCGACCGCTTCATCTACGACGTGCGGCTGCGCGCCACCATGCCGGGCACGCTCGACCCGCGGATCGTGATCGTCGACATCGACGACCCGAGCCTGCAGCAGCTCGGGCAATGGCCCTGGGGCCGCGACCAGGTGGCGCGGCTGACCACCGAAGTCATGGAGCGCCAGCAGGCCCGCGCGCTGGGTTTCGACGTGCTCTTCGTCGAGCCCGACGCAAGCTCGGGCCTCGAAGCCCTGCGCCAGCTCGCGAAAGGGCCGCTGCAGGGCCAGGCCGGCCTGGCCGCCGAGATCGAGCGGCTCTCGCCCGGGCTCGACCATGACGCCGCCTTCGCGCGCACGCTCGCCGGCCGGCGGGTGGCGCTCGGCTTCTACTTCACCCGCACTGCCGAGCCGCGCGCCAAGGGGCATTTGCCGGCCCCCGTCCTGCCGGCCGACGCTTTCCCCGAGGGCAGCGAGCACACGACGCGCTGGAACGGCTTCGTCGGCAGCATCGGGCTGCTGGCCGAGGCGGCGCCGTCCGGCGGCTTCCTGAACGTGGTGCTCGACCGGGATGTGGACGGCGTGGTGCGCTCCGTGCCGCTGATCGCGCGCTACGAGGGCGGCAACGCCCAGCCCGGCTACTACGAATCGCTGGCGCTGGTCGTCCATCGCCTGGCCGCCGGGGTCACGGGCCTGGTGCCCGTGCTGGCGCCCACCGGGCCGGCCGGCGGCCCGCCGCCACTGGAAGCCCTGATGCTGACGACCGGCGCGGCGCAGCTGCGGGTCCCGGTGGACGGCACGGCGAGCGTGCTGGTGCCTTTTCGCGGCCCGGGCGGCCCGCGCGGCGGCTCCTTCCGTCACATTCCGGCTGCCGAGGTCATTCGGGGTGCGCTCGCGCCCGCCGAGCTGAAAGACAAGATCGTGCTCGTCGGCTCCACCGCGCCGGGCCTGACGGACCTGCGCTCGACCCCGGTCGGGGCCGACTTCCCGGGTGTCGAAGTGCACGCCAACATCGTCTCCGGGCTCCTGGATTCGAGGATTCCCGCCGTGCCCGACTACGCGGTGGGCTACGAACTGGTCATGCTGATCGCGGCCGGGCTCGCGCTCGCCTTCGGCCTGTCGCTGAGCACCGCGCCGCGGGCGGTGGGGGCCGCGGTGCTGATTTCCGCCGCGCTGATCGGGGTCAACACCTGGCTCTACCTCGGCGCCGGCCTGGTGCTGCCGCTGGCCGTCTCGCTGGTGATGGTCGGGCTGTCCTTCGTGCTCAACATGAGCTGGGGCTACTTCGTCGAGGCCCGGTCCAGCCGCGGCCTGGCCGCGCTGTTCGGCACCTATGTGCCGCCGCAGCTGGTGGACGAGATGCGGGCCGATCCGCGGCGCTACAGCATGCGGGCCGAG
>NZ_JBFUCI010000254.1:0-9260 GCF_056405335.1 Variovorax sp. P1_H12_2 | reverse complement strand
TCTCGAACATGTCGCGCACGCGGGCCGCGCCCACGCCGACGAACATCTCGACGAAATCGGAGCCCGAGATCGAGAAGAACGGCACCTTGGCCTCGCCCGCGATGCTCTTGGCCAGCAGGGTCTTGCCGGTGCCCGGGGGGCCGACCAGCAGCAGGCCGCGCGGAATGCGGCCACCGAGTTTCTGGAACTTGGCCGGGTCCTTGAGGAAGTCGACCACCTCCTTGACTTCTTCCTTGGCCTCGTCGCAGCCCGCGACGTCGGCGAAGGTGACCTGGTTGCTGTTCTCGTCAAGCATCCGGGCCTTGCTCTTGCCGAAGCTGAAGGCGCCGCCCTTGCCGCCGCCCTGCATCTGGCGCATGAAATAGACCCAGACGCCGATCAGCAGCAGCATCGGGCCCCAGCTGACCAGCAGCGTCATGAGGAGCGAGCCCTCTTCACGCGGCTTGACGTCGAACTTGACGTTGTTGGCGATCAGGTCGCCAACCAGGCCGCGGTCGAGGTAGGTGGCGGTGGTGCGAATCTTCCGGTCGTCATTGGTGATCGCGACGATCTCGCTGCCACCCTGACCTTCCTGGATCGTCGCGCTCTTGATGCGGTTGCCGCGAACTTCCTCGAGGAAGTCGCTGTAGCCGATGTTGCCGGCTCCGGCCACGCCGCGGGTGTCGAACTGCTTGAACACAGTGAACAACACCATCGCGATGACGAGCCAAACGGCAACTTTGGAAAACCACTGATTGTTCAAACGAAGCTCCAGTCGGGGGCGCGCAAAAAAATAAGAATCAAAAAGCGCACTGTGGGCGGCAATTGGTGCCTATTTTAGGCTTTTCAACCTGCGAAAACCCGTGAATCCCCCTAGAGCAGCCATGGCGCGGGAGCGGTTTTTGACACGTATCAATTGGTATCCAGACTCTTGAGGCCGATGCCGACCATGAAGGTCTCTGACGATTTGTCGCGCGAAGCCTTGGGTTTGATGGGCTTCACGGTGCGGAAATTGTCCTTGAAGAGCCGAGTGAGCTCCGCGTAGCCGCTGCCATGAAACAGCTTCGCGACCAGTGCCCCCTCGGGTTTCATGTAGTGGCGGGCGAAGTCGATCGCCAGCTCGATCAGGTGGGCAATGCGCGCCGTGTCCGCCGAGGCGATTCCCGACAGGTTGGGCGCCATGTCCGAGACCACGACGTCGGCCAGCCGGCCGCCCAGGACGGCGGCGAGCCGCTCCAGCACCTCGGCCTCGCGGAAGTCGCCCTGCAGGAAGGTGACCCCCTCGATCGGCTCCATCGGCAGGATGTCGAGCGCGATGATGGTGCCGGCCAGCTCGCCCGAAGCCGCCCCGGTGGGCGACATCCGCCGCCGCACGTACTGGCTCCAGGCGCCGGGCGTGGAGCCCAGGTCGACCACCAGGTGGCCCGGACGGATCAGTCCCAGCGTCTCGTCGATCTCCTTGAGTTTGTAGGCGGCCCGGGCGCGGTAACCCTCCCGATTGGCCAGTTTGACGTAGGGATCGTTGAGGTGATCGTGCAGCCACGCCTTGTTGAGCTTCTTGGCTTTTGGTTTTGGATTCATTGACACTCGATAATACGGGGATGCCCGCCATACAACTTACCCCTGCGCAGCGCAAGGTGCACCGCTCCGAAGCGCACCATCTGGACCCGATCGTGATGATCGGCGGCGACGGGCTGACACCGGCCGTCAAGAAGGAGGCCGACGCCGCCCTCAAGGCCCACGGCCTGATCAAGGTGCGCGTCTTCTCCGACGATCGCGCCGCGCGAGAAGCGATGCTCCAGACCCTGGCCGACGAACTCGACGCTGCGCCGATCCAGCACATCGGCAAGCTGCTGGTGCTCTGGCGGCCGATTCCCGAGAAGGAGCGCGCGATCGACGAGGACCGGATGCCCGGCCCGCGCGACGTCAAGGTCATCAAGTACAGCAAGCGCGCCGGCCAGCGGCCCGAGATCAAGACCCTGCGCGTGCTCGGCAACCAGCGGCTCACGCCCGGGGGCACCATCAAGCGCGCCAAGGCCAAGCGGCCGCTCTCGGCCAAGAAGCGGAACCAGGCAGACTGAGGATGCCGAGCGAGACAGCGAGCCAGCCGCGGCGGCACATCCTGTGCATGAAATGGGGCACCAAGTACGGGCCCGACTACGTCAACCGCCTCTACGCGATGGTGCGGCGCCATCTGAAGGGCGACTTCAGCTTCGTCTGCCTGACCGATGACCCCCACGGCATCCGCAGCGAGGTCCAGTGCTTCCCGATCCCGCCGCTGGACCTGGAACTGGCGCCGGGCCAGCCGGACCGGGCCTGGAAGAAGCTGACCACCTTCGAGGCCGACCTGTACGGACTGCGCGGCACCGCGCTGTTCGTCGACCTCGACGTGGTGGTGGTCGGCAGCCTGGACGCCTTCTTCGAGCAGCCGGGCGAATTCCTCATCATCCACGACTACGAGCGCCCCTGGCGGCGCCGGCGCATCACCGGGAATTCCTCGGTGTACCGCTTCGAGATCGGCGCGCATCCCGACGTTCTGGCGCACTTTCGCCAGAACATGGACGCGGTGCAGGCCGAACACCGCAACGAGCAGGCCTACCTGTCGGATTTCATGCATCGCAACGGCAAGCTCGCCTACTGGCCCGAGGCCTGGTGCCCGAGCTTCAAGTACCACGGGATCCCGACCTGGCCGACCAACTACTGGCGTGAACCCTTCGTGCCGGAAGGCGCAAGGATCATGGTCTTTCACGGGGAATGCAATCCGCCCGACGCCCTGGCCGGACGGCGCAACCGGCGCTTCCGGTTCATCCGGCCGGCGCGCTGGATCACCAGCTTCTGGAAGGCCTGATCAGGCCGATCGGCGGCCCAGGCGCCACAGCAGGGCGCCGGCGCAGAGCCACTGGCCCAGGTACATCGCGCTGCCCAGCGAGTGCCAGAGCTTGAGGTTCTCGCGCGCCAGGATGTGGGGCGCGACCGCGTACTGTTGCAGCAGTGCCAGCAGCAGCGCGGTGATGACGAGCCCGATCGCGGTGCGCGCCGGCCCTTCGATGCGCTCGCCGGCCTGCGCGCGGAAATGCACCAGCAGCACCAGCCCGCAGGCCAGCGCGACCCAGGTCTGGGCCGCGAACAGCTGGCCGGCAAAGTTGCCCGCCACGGCCGGATTGCCGAGCCGCGCGAACAGCATCGGCACCACCAGAAAGCCGATGGTCGAGAGGCTGCCCCACCAGAAAGCGGCGACGAGCAGGGCGATGCGGTCCTTCATGCGTCGCGCAGGCCCGCTCAGAGGTAGCTGACGCCGACGATCTCGTAGCGCTTCACGCCGCCGGGCGCCTGCACCTCGGCCGTGTCGCCCTCTTCCTTGCCGATCAGCGCGCGCGCGATGGGGCTGGAGACGTTGACGAGGCCCAGCTTGAGGTCGGCTTCGTCCTCGCCGACGATCTGGTACTTGACGGCCTCGCCGGTCTTCTCGTCCTCGAGCTCGACGGTCGAGCCGAACACCACCCTGCCGCCGGCGTCGAGCCCGGTCGGATCGATGATCTGGGCCGCCGACAGCTTGCCTTCGATGTCCTGGATGCGGCCTTCGATGAAGCCCTGGCGGTCCTTGGCCGCCTCGTACTCGGCGTTCTCGCTGAGGTCGCCCTGGGCGCGCGCCTCGGCGATCGAGTTGATGACCCACGGGCGGTCCACCGTCTTGAGCCGTTGAAGTTCTTCGCGCAACTTCTCAGCGCCGCGCTTGGTGATGGGGATGGTTGGCATTTCGTTGCTCCAGAAAGCGAAACCGCCGAACGCTGCCGTTCGGCGGTCGAAGGGAGAAAAAAAGTTCAGACGAGCGTGCGTCCGGTCAGCCGGCTCAGGATCGCGAGCGGGCTCGAATCGGGATTGTATTGCCTCGCAGCGGGCAGATGAAGGGTCTGCTCGAGCATGTACTGGCCCGACATCACCGCGTGCGGGGTCTGGTCCGAGAAGCAGACCCACACCGATCCGGCCGGAAACGGCACGGTCTGCTGCACGCTGTTTTCCTGGTAGTCCAGGTCGGACTTCATGCTGTCGTGCAACTGCAGCATCAGGTGGTCGTATTCGCTGCGCAGCGACTTGGTCACGCGCAGCGTGCGAAGCATCCTGGCCTGCCAGCGCGAGTAGGGCTTGGCGCGCGGCAGGAAGCGCTTGGCGACCGTTTCGAAGGGCTCGCCGACCCGCCAGACACGCGGAGCGCCCTGCGGATTCACGTTGGTGAACACGCGCAGGATGCGCTCGCCGTAGTTGGGCCGAGATGGAAAGGAGTCGACATGCAGTCGGCGATCGTCGGCRCGCCATGACTGGACCCGCGTCTCGACCTGCGCCGGCCGGTAGCTGGTCGGCGCCAGCCGCAGCGCCGGCACGTAATGAGGCAGCAGCCCGTGGACCAGCTGCTGCGCCTGGGTGCGGAAGCGCCCGACCATCTCCGCCACCGCGCGCTGCCGGGCCTCGTCGCCCGCCACGCCCTTGATGCGCCCATTGGCATCGAGGCTGATGTTGCGAACGTCGGGCGACAGCACCGTGGGCGTCAACAAGGCCTGCTCCTCGGCCAGCAGGTCGAAACCCAGCCGCGGGAAGTACAACACCTTGCCGGCCTCGAGCGCCGCGATCCACGCCTCGTTGGCCGTGGCGGCGCTCCAGTCACCCAGGTCGAGTTCGACGAGCTGCGTTTCCATGGCTGGCACTCAGGCGTTCGCCAGTTGCTCGTGCATTTCCTGGATGGAGATGACACCGAGCTCGTCCATGTGCTGCATGCCTTCGACCGCCGCTTCCGCCCCAAAGATCGTCGTGAAGGTGGTCACGCGGGCCAGCAGCGCCGAGGTCCGGATCTGGCGCGAGTCGGCGATCGCATTGCGGCGCTCCTCGACCGTGTTGATGACCAGCGCGATCTCGTTGTTCTTGATCATGTCGACGATGTGCGGACGACCCTCGGTGACCTTGTTGACCACCGTGCAGGCGATGCCGGCGGCACCGATCGCCGCGGCCGTGCCCTTGGTCGCGATCAGCACGAAGCCCAGCTTCGCGAGCCCGCGCGCGACCTCGACCGCGCGCGCCTTGTCGTTGTTCTTGACCGAGATGAACACCTTGCCCGACTTGGGCAGGATGGTGCCGGCGCCGATCTGCGACTTCACGAAGGCTTCGCCGAAGGTCTTGCCCACGCCCATCACCTCGCCGGTGGACTTCATCTCGGGGCCGAGGATGGTGTCCACGCCCGGGAACTTGACGAACGGGAACACGGCCTCCTTGACGCTGAAGTACGGCGGCGTGACTTCCTTCGTCACACCTTGCGACTTCAGCGACTGGCCGGCCATGCAGCGCGCCGCGACCTTGGCCAGCTGGATGCCGGTCGCCTTGCTCACATAGGGCACGGTGCGCGACGCGCGCGGGTTGACCTCGAGCACGTAGATCACGTCCTTGCCGTCCTTCTCCTGGATCGCGAACTGGACGTTCATGAGACCGACCACGTTCAGCGCCTTGGCCATCGCGGCGCTCTGGCGCTTGAGTTCGGCCACGGTCTCGGCCTTCAGGCTGTAGGGCGGCAGCGAACAGGCCGAGTCGCCCGAATGCACGCCGGCCTGCTCGATGTGCTCCATCACGCCGCCGATCAGGGTCGTGCCCTCGGCATCGCGCAGGCAGTCGACATCGCATTCGACCGCGTCGTTGAGGAAGCGGTCCAGCAGCACCGGCGAATCGTTGCTGACCTTGACCGCCTCGCGCATGTAGCGCTCGAGGTCGCGCTGCTCGTGGACGATCTCCATCGCACGGCCGCCGAGCACGTAGCTCGGGCGCACCACCAGCGGATAGCCCAGCGCGGCCGCCTTCTCGAGGGCCTCCGGCTCGGTGCGCGCGGTGGCGTTCGGCGGTTGGCGCAGGCCGAGCTCGTGCAGCAGCTTCTGGAAGCGCTCGCGGTCCTCGGCGGCGTCGATCATGTCGGGGCTGGTGCCGATGATCGGCACGCCGTTGGCTTCGAGATCGAGCGCGAGCTTGAGCRGCGTCTGGCCGCCGTATTGCACGATCACGCCGGTCGGCTTTTCCTTGTCGACGATCTCGAGCACGTCCTCGAGCGTCAGCGGCTCGAAGTACAGGCGGTCGCTGGTGTCGTAGTCGGTCGACACGGTCTCGGGGTTGCAGTTGACCATGATGGTCTCGTAGCCGTCCTCGCGCATCGCGAGCGCGGCATGCACGCAGCAGTAGTCGAACTCGATGCCCTGGCCGATGCGGTTCGGTCCGCCGCCGAGCACCATGATCTTCTTGTTGGTGGTCGGCGCGGCCTCGCACTCGTCCTCGTAGGTCGAGTACATGTAGGCGGTGTTGGTGGCGAATTCGGCCGCGCAGGTATCGACCCGCTTGTAGACCGGGCGCACGCCCAGGGCGCGGCGCTTCTCGCGGATCGCGGTGTCGGTGGTCTTGAGCTGGCGCGCCAGGCGGCGGTCGGAGAAGCCCTTCTTCTTCAGCGCCAGCAGCGTGGCCTTGTCGATCTCGTCGAGCGACTTGGTTTCCAGTTCGAGCTCGATCTTCACGATCTCCTCGATCTGCACCAGGAACCACGGATCGATCTTGGTCAGCGCGAAGACTTCGTCGACGCTCAGGCCCATCGCGAAGGCATCGCCGACGTACCAGATGCGGTCGGGACCGGGCTCGCCGAGTTCCTTCTCGAGCACTTCGCGGTCCTGCGTCTTCTCGTTGAGGCCGTCGACGCCGACTTCGAGCCCGCGCAGGGCCTTCTGGAACGACTCCTGGAAGGTACGGCCCATGGCCATCACCTCGCCGACCGACTTCATCTGCGTCGTCAGGCGCGAGTCGGCCTGCGGGAATTTCTCGAACGCGAAGCGCGGGATCTTGGTGACCACGTAGTCGATGCTGGGCTCGAAGCTCGCGGGCGTGGCGCCGCCCGTGATCTCGTTGCGCAGTTCGTCGAGCGTGTAGCCGACCGCCAGCTTGGCCGCGACCTTGGCGATCGGGAAGCCGGTGGCCTTGGAGGCCAGCGCCGAGGAGCGCGAGACGCGCGGGTTCATCTCGATCACGACCATCCGGCCGTCCTTCGGATTGATCGAGAACTGGACGTTCGAGCCGCCCGTGTCGACGCCGATCTCGCGCAGCACGGCCAGCGAGGCGTTGCGCAGGATCTGGTATTCCTTGTCGGACAGGGTCTGCGCGGGCGCCACCGTGATCGAGTCGCCGGTGTGCACGCCCATCGGGTCGAGGTTCTCGATCGAGCAGACGATGATGCAGTTGTCGGCCTTGTCGCGCACGACCTCCATCTCGTACTCTTTCCAGCCGAGCAGCGACTCTTCGATCAGCAGTTCGTTGGTCGGCGAGGCTTCCAGGCCGCGCTTGCAGATGGTCTCGAACTCTTCCGGGTTGTAGGCGATGCCGCCGCCGGTGCCGCCGAGCGTGAAGCTCGGGCGGATCACGACGGGGAAGCCGACCGTCTTCTGCACGGCCCAGGCCTCGTCGAGCGAATGGGCGATGCCCGAGCGCGCCGAGCCGAGGCCGATCTTGGTCATCGCGTCCTTGAACTTCAGGCGGTCCTCGGCCTTGTCGATAGCCTCGGGCGTGGCGCCGATCAGCTCGACCTTGTACTTGTCGAGCACGCCGTTGCGCCAGAGGTCCAGGGCGCAATTCAGCGCGGTCTGGCCGCCCATGGTCGGCAGGATCGCGTCGGGACGCTCCTTGACGATGATCTTCTCGACCGTCTGCCAGGTGATCGGCTCGATGTAGATGACGTCGGCCGTGGCCGGGTCGGTCATGATCGTCGCCGGGTTGCTGTTGATCAGGATGACCTTGTAGCCCTCCTCGCGCAGCGCCTTGCAGGCCTGCACGCCGGAGTAGTCGAACTCGCAGGCCTGGCCGATGATGATCGGGCCGGCGCCAATGATGAGGATGCTCTTCAGATCTGTGCGCTTAGGCATTCTTCTGTCCTTCTTTGTGACTTTGCATGAGTGCCGTGAAGCGGTCGAACAGGTAGCCGATGTCATGCGGGCCGGGCGAGGCCTCGGGGTGGCCCTGGAAGCAGAACGCGGGCTTATCGGTGCGGGCCAGGCCCTGCAGCGTGTTGTCGAACAGGCTGATGTGGGTCGGGCGCAGGTTGGCCGGCAGGCTCTTCTCGTCGACCGCGAAGCCGTGGTTCTGGCTCGTGATGCTGACGCGGCCGTTGTCCAGGTCCTTCACGGGATGGTTGGCGCCGTGGTGGCCGAACTTCATCTTGAAGGTCTTGGCGCCGGACGCCAGCGCCATGATCTGGTGGCCCAGGCAGATGCCGAAGGTCGGGATGCCGGTCTCGATCAGTTCCTTCACCGCCGAGATCGCGTAGTCGCAGGGCTCCGGGTCCCCCGGGCCGTTGGCCAGGAAGATGCCGTCCGGGCGCAGCTTGAGCACGTCGGCCGCCGGCGTCTGCGCCGGCACCACCGTGATGCGCGCGCCGCGCTGGGCGATCATGCGCAAAATGTTCTTCTTGACGCCGTAGTCGAAGGCGACAACGTGGAACTTGGGCGTGATCTGGACGCCGTAGCCCGAACCCAGCTTCCACTCGGTCTGGGTCCACTCGTAGGTTTCCTTGACCGACACCACGCGGGCGAGGTCGAGGCCGGCCATGCTGGGCGCGGCCTTGGCGGCGGCCACGGCCTTGTCGATCAGCGCCTGGCTGACGGCTTCACCTTCGGCGAGGCCGAGGATGCAGCCGTTCTGGGCGCCATTCGTGCGCAGATGGCGGGTGAGCTTGCGGGTGTCGATGTCGGCAATGGCGACCGTGTTGCCGCGCACGAGGTATTCCGTCAGCGTGGCAGTCTGGCGGAAGTTGGACGCGACCAGCGGCAGGTCCTTGATGATCAGGCCGGCGGCATGGATCTTGTCGGCCTCGATGTCTTCCTCGTTGACGCCATAGTTGCCGATATGCGGGTACGTGAGGGTCACGATCTGCTGGCAATAGCTCGGGTCGGTCAGGATTTCCTGGTAACCGGTCATGGCGGTGTTGAACACCACTTCGCCGGTCGTGACGCCGGTGGCGCCGATCGAGTTGCCGAGAAAGACCGTGCCGTCTGCAAGCGCCAGGATGGCGGGCGGGAATTTTCCCTTGAGAGACAAAAGCACTGGGATCTCCGGATGGATGACGCCCAAAGCGAACCCAAGTCGTCCAAATCGTGACTGTGGGCTGCGACTTTCGTCGAGGAGTTGGCTTGCGTGCGCTGAGGGCGGGGTKTGAGCGGGAAAGCCCTTGATTATACCTGGGACCGGCTTAGGAATCGGCTCCGGCAGCACTTGCATAC
>NZ_JBFUCI010000253.1:0-9366 GCF_056405335.1 Variovorax sp. P1_H12_2 | reverse complement strand
ATCCACAACTCATCGGAGACAAGACCATGATGAATCGCAGAAAGTTGGTGTTCGGCGCCGCCGCAGTCGTCGCCGGCGGGCTGGCCCTGCCAGCACGTTCGCAGCAGGTTCTGACCGTCGGGCTGATCCCCTCGGAAGACTCGCGGGCCATGATCGCCAACAGCCAGAAGATGATGGACATGCTGTCCAACGCGCTCGGCATGCCGGTGAAGCCGTTCGTGGCGGCCGACTACAACGGCGTCATCGAGGCGCTGCGGTCCAAGCGGCTGGACGTGGCCTACCTCGGGCCGTTCTCGTATGTGCTGGGCGCAAGCATCGCGAACATCGAGGCATTCGCCRTGGCCGAGACCAAGAAGGCGGGCCGCACGTCCTACCACAGCCAGATCATGACGCACAAGGACAGCGGCATCAAAACGGTCGCCGACCTGAAGGGCAAGACCTTCGCGTTCGTCGACCCCACGTCCACCTCCGGCCATCTGTTTCCGAAGGCAGGGCTGATCAAGGCGGGCTTCAATCCCGACAAGGACTTCGGCCGCGTGATCTTCTCGGGCTCGCACGACTCGAGCGCGATCGCCGTGCAGAACAGGAAGGTCGATGCCGCCGCCATCGCGGACCGCATCCTCGACGCGGCCATCGCCAAGGGGCTGGCCAAGCGCGAAGATCTGGTCGAGGTCTGGCGGTCGGACCCGATCCCCGAGTCGCCCACGGTCTGGCGGCGCGACCTGCCTGCGGACCTCAAGAAGCGCGTGCAGGCGGCGTTCCTCGAGGTCAAGGACATCCCGTGGTCGGACCAGGGCATGTTGAACGGCTTCCACCCGACCAACGACGCGGCCTACAACATCATCCGTGAGACCGCGAAGATCCTGAACCTCGATCTGAAGGAAATGAAATGATCGAGATCCGGAACCTCACGAAGCGCTATGGCGACTTCGTTGCGCTCAACGACGTGAGCATGACGGCGAAGAAGGGAGAGTTCGTCGTGATCCTCGGCGCCTCTGGCGCCGGCAAGTCGACACTCTTGCGCTGCATCAATCACCTGGCCGACCCGACGTCCGGCCAGATCCGCGTCAACGGCGAGCTGTCGCGCGGCGACCGTTCGGGTTTGCGCAAGGTCCGGCGCGACGTGGCGATGATCTTCCAGCACTACAACGTGGTGCCGCGCCTGTCGGTGCTGAAGAACGTGCTGACGGGCCGGCTCGGCTCGATGCCCGCGGTGCTGTCGTGGTTCCAGTGGTTCCCGAAGGACGACATCGACGTGGCGCGCGAATGCCTGCGCCGGGTCGAGATGGGGCACAAGGCCGACGTGCGCACCGACACGCTGTCGGGCGGGCAGAAGCAGCGCGTCGGCATCGCCCGCGCGCTGGCCCAGCGCCCGAAGGTGATCCTCGCCGACGAGCCGGTGGCGAGCCTGGACCCGAAGACCTCGCGCAAGGTGCTGCGCTACCTGCAGCAAGCCAGCGTCGAGTCGGGCATCACCGTGATCTGCAACCTGCACCAGGTCGACTACGCACGCGAGTTCGGCCAGCGCGTGATCGGCGTGGCCGCCGGCCGCATCGTCTTCGAAGGCGGCCCGGACGAGCTCACCGAAGAGGTGCTGCAACGCATCTACCCCGGCGGCATGGAAGACACCGCGCCCGCCAAGGCAGGCGAGGGCGGCGAACTGACTTCTTCCGCGCCCGCCGCACCGCTGTCCCCCGTGGCCCATCACCTCGTCCTGGAGCAATCATGATCAGCATCGGCCGCTACAACCTCCTCGTTGCCAAGAGCAGCGGCAACGAAGGCTGGTGGAAATATGCCGGCGCCGCCGTCATCGGTTGCATCGTGCTCTGGTGGGCCGCCATCGGTAGCCAGGTGAGCTTCGGCGAGCTGGCCAAAGGCATGCCGTGGATCGCCGACTTCCTGGGGCGTATGGTGCCGCCCAACTGGGAGTTCATGCAGAAGCTCGTGAAGCCGGCGATCGAGACCGTGCAGATCGCCATCTGGGGCACCTTGCTCGCCATCGTGCTCGCGGTGCCGGTGTGCTTCCTGGCGGCGCGAAACATCTCGCCGAACCTCGCGGTCTTCCACTTGATGCGGCAGGTGCTCAATATTGCCCGCGGCATCAACGAGATCATCCTCGCGCTGATCTTCGTGGCAGCGGTGGGCCTCGGCCCGTTCCCCGGCGTGCTGGCGCTGGCACTGCATGGTGCGGGCATGCTCGGCAAGTTCTTCGCCGAGTCGATCGAGGACATCGACCAGGGCCCGATCGAGGCGCTGCGCGCCACCGGTGCCGGGCCCATCCAGATCATCATCTTCGGGGTGCTTCCCCAGGTGGTCACGTCATGGATCGCCGTGGTGCTCTACCGCTTCGAGACCAACCTGCGCCAGGCGACGGTGCTCGGCATGGTGGGCGCGGGCGGCATCGGCTTCGAACTGGTCGGCAGCATGAAGCTCTTCCAGTACCAGGACACCGCGACCTGCATCCTGGTGATCGTGGCCATGGTGATGGCTGCCGACTACATCTCCAGCAAGCTGCGCGCATGGATTCAACAAGGGGCACGCTAATGAAATCGGACAACTTCGGCCTCTCGGTCAATGGCCGGGACTACGGCATGCCGGCGCAGCCGGTGGTCGTGGTGTGCGTCGACGGCTGTGAGCCGGACTACATCACCCAGGCCATCCAGGCCGGCGTCGCGCCTTTCATGGCCAGGCTGCTGGACAAGGGCACCTCGCTGCTCGGCGATTGCGTGGTGCCCAGCTTCACCAACCCGAACAATCTCTCGATCGTGACGGGTGCGCCGCCTTCGGTGCACGGCATCTGCGGCAACTTCTTCCTGGACATCGCGCTCGGCAAGGAAGTGATGATGAACGACCCTGCCTACCTGCGGGCCGGAACCATCCTCGCGGCCTTTTCCGAGGCGGGTGCGAGTGTCGCCGTGGTCACGGCGAAGGACAAGCTGCGCACGCTGCTCGGCCACGGCATGCACGGTATCTGCTTCTCGGCCGAGAAGGCGGACCAGGCCACGCTCGAGAACGGCGGCATCGACCATGTGGTGGAACTGGTCGGGCGGCCCGTGCCGTCGGTCTACAGCGCAGACCTGAGCGAGTTCGTCTTTGCCGCCGGCGTGCGGTTGATGGAAACGCGCCGGCCCGACCTGATGTACCTGTCCACCACCGACTACGTGCAGCACAAGTGCGCGCCGGGCACCGAAGGCGCCAATGCGTTCTACGCAATGATGGACGGCTACCTCGCGCAGCTCGACGCACTGGGCGCCGTGATCGCGATCACCGCCGATCACGGCATGAGTCCGAAGACCGACGCCGCCGGCCAGCCGCGCATCGTCTTCCTGCAGGAAGTGCTCGACGGCCTCGAAGGCGGCAAGGCCAACCGCGTGATCCTGCCGATCACCGACCCCTATGTCGTCCACCACGGCGCACTGGGCTCCTTTGCCACCGTGTACCTGGCGCCGGGCCTGGATGCCGGCGCAATGGCCGCTGCCCTTCGCGAAGTCGTCGGCATCGAACTGGTGCTCTTGCGCAAAGAAGCCGCCGAACGCTTCGAACTGCCGTCCGACCGCATCGGTGACCTCGTGGTGGTGTCGGACCACCTCACCGTGCTCGGCACGCGCGCCGCCGAGCACGACCTGAGTGGCCTGACGGTGCCCCTGCGATCGCATGGCGGCATCTCGGAGCAGAAAGTGCCGCTGCTGTTCAACCGCAAGCTGCAGGGCGTCGATGCCACCCGGCGCCTGCGCAACTTCGATGTGTTCGACCTTGCGCTGAATCACGCGGTGCGCGTCCCCGCCTAGGAAACTTCATGAATGTCCACTACTTCAACCCCGTGCACAGCGTGTACGGGGCAGGGGCCCTGTCGTCCCTGCCGGATCTGCTGCGCGGCCGCCGCGCTGCCGTGGTCACCTTTCCGGAGGCGCGCGCACTCGGCCTCGTGGCCCGGTTCGAGGCCATCCTTGGCGACCAGCTGGCGTGTGTGATCGACCGCATCCATCCCAACCCCGACGTGCAGGAACTGTCGAAGACCTACGAGGACTTCTGGCAGGCGCACGCGGACGTCGAGGTCATTGTCGCGGTGGGCGGTGGCAGCGCGATCGACACGGCCAAGGCCCTGATGGTGGCCGACGAGAGCGGGAGTTTCGCCGCGCTGGTGGCCGGGCTTGCCGGCGAAAGCGCGTTCACGCCAAACCGCTTCAAGCGGCTCATCGCAGTGCCCACCACAGCCGGTACCGGCAGCGAGGTCACGCCCTGGGCCACCATCTGGGATCGAGAGCGACAGAGGAAGCACTCGCTGCACCTGCCGCAGACCTGGCCGGAGTACGCGCTGATCGATCCCGAGCTGATGCTCTCGCTGCCGGCCTCCGTCACCCTGCAGAGCGGCCTCGACGCGTTGTCTCATGCGCTCGAGTCGATCTGGAACGTCAACTCGAATCCGCTTTCGGACACGATGGCCTGCGCGGCCGTGCACGAGATCTTCTCGGTTCTGCCGGGCCTGATGCGCCAACCCCAAGACCTGGCGCTGCGCGGCCGCATGGCTTTGGCCGCGCTGCAGGCCGGCATGGCGTTCTCCAACACCAAGACGGCGCTGGCGCATTCCATCTCGTACGAGATGACGCTGCGCCACGGCGTGCCGCACGGCATCGCCTGCTCGTTCTCGCTGCCGATGGTGCTGCGCAGCGCCATTGGCCAACGCGCCGACCGCGACGCCGCGCTGCAACGTGCGCTCGGTGCGCCGCTGGCCGGGGCGCCGGAGCGTCTGCAGGCCTTCATCGAAGGGCTCGGCGTCAAGACGCGTTTCGGCGACTACGGCGTCTCGGACGAGGAAGCACAGGAAATGGTTCTGCATGCGCAAGGCGGGGCACGCGGCAAGAACTTCATCGGCAGCAACGCCCCCATGGAGACACTGACATGAATGCACGACTGCCCCTTCGGGACAGCGAGGACTTTCGCGCCGAGGCGCTGCGCATCGGCGGCGAGCGCCTCACGCGCGGCCGCACGCTGGACGTCATCAACCCGTACACGCGGGAGCGGGTCGGCACGGCGCCGCTCGCGAGCCTGGAAGACGTGCGCCAGGCCTACCGGGTTGCACATGCCTTCCGCCCCGAGCTCTCGCGCTACGAGCGCTCGAGCATCCTGCAACGCGCGTCGGCGCTGCTGCGCGAGCGCGCACAGGAAGGCTCGCGCTTGATCACGCTGGAATCGGGCCTGTGCCTGAAGGATTCGATGTACGAAATCGGCCGCGTGGCCGACGTGCTGGTGTTCGGCGCCAACGAGGCGCTGCGCGACGACGGGCAGGTCTTCTCGTGCGACCTCACGCCGCACGGGAAGCGGCGCAAGGTCATCACCATGCGCGAGCCGCTGCAGGGCGTCATCACGGCGATCACGCCCTTCAACCACCCGATGAACCAGGTCGCGCACAAGGTGGTGCCCAGCATCGCGACCAACAACCGGATGGTGCTCAAGCCGTCCGAGAAGGTGCCCCTGTCGGCGTTCTTCCTGGCCGATGTGTTGTACGAGGCGGGCCTGCCCCCCGAGATGTTCCAGGTCATCACCGGCGACCCGCGCGAGATCGCCGACGAGATGCTCACCAACGAGCACGTCGACCTGATCACCTTCACCGGCGGCGTGCCGATCGGCAAGTACATCGCGAACAAGGCCGGCTATCGCCGCATCGTGCTGGAACTCGGCGGCAACGACCCGCTGATCGTGATGGAGGACGCCGACCTCGACAGGGCATCCGACCTCGCGGTGCAGGGCTCGTACAAGAACTCGGGGCAGCGCTGCACCGCGGTCAAACGCATGCTGGTGCAGGCGTCGGTCGCGAAACAGTTCACCGAACTCGTCGTCGAGAAGACGCTTCGCTGGAAGCACGGCGACCCGTCGGATCCGTCCATGGACATGGGCACAGTGATCGACGAACAGGCGGCCTGCCACTTCGAGGCGCTGGTCGACGAGGCCGTGTCGCACGGCGCGCGCGTGCTCGCGGGTCACCGGCGCGACGGGGCGCTGTTCGCGCCGACCGTCCTCGACAACGTGCGGCCCGACATGACCGTGGTGCGAGAGGAGACCTTCGGCCCGGTGTCGCCGATCCTGACCTTTCGCGACATCGACGAAGCCATCGCGATCTCGAACGGCACGGCCTACGGCCTGTCGTCGGGCATCTGCACCGACCGCATGGACCATGCGACACGCTTCGCGCAAGAGCTCAACGTGGGCACGGTGAACATGTGGGAGGTGCCGGGCTACCGGATCGAGCTGACGCCCTTCGGTGGCATCAAGGATTCGGGCCTGGGCTACAAGGAAGGCGTGCAGGAGGCGATGAAGTCGTTCTGCAACGGCAAGACGTTCACGATGCCCTGGTGAACCCGCGCGGGCGGTCAGCGCCGAATGAATGTCGCGATGCAGGCGCTGATCAGACAACTCGCGGCGACGATCGGAAAGACCATCGAGGTGTTGCCCGAGTGGTCCAGCATTCTGCCGATCAACGGCTCGCCCAGCCCCGCGAGCAGGTAGGAAAAGAAGTTCATGACGCCCGTGGCTGTTCCCGCGCGTTTCGCTCCGACGAGGTCCGGGCACAGGGCCCAGAATGACGAGGCTGGGCCATAGACGAAGAAGCCTGCAAGGAACAGCAGAAAGAGGCCGCCGAGGCTGGTAGGCAGCAGGTACATGCTGATCGAGGCCAGGGCACCAAGCAACATGTACAGCACGATGGCCTTGTAGCGCTTCGATCCGAAGACCTTGTCGGAGATCCAGCCGTTCGTCAGGGCGCCGAAGGCCATGCCGACCGGCAGCGCGACGGAAATCCACGCTGGGTCGACCATGCCGTCGGCAGCCTTGGCCCAGTCCTTGCCGAGAAAGTGCACCGGCACCCAGACGATCAATCCGTAGCGCGCGGCATTCTGGAATCCGATCGCGAGGGATGCGATGAGCAACTTCGGGTTGCCGAGGACGGCCTTTTAGCGGGACCACGAACTCTCGCCGGGCTCGTTGTCGAGGCGGGCAGTCTTCGCAGCCCCTGCATTGGCGATGCCGGTGTCGGGCGACTCGAAGCCCAGATCCTCGGGACGCTCGCGTGCGATCAGATAGAACGCAATCCCGCCCACGAGCATCAGCAGCACCGGGAGCCGGAAGATCCACCGCCAGTCCAGGTGCAGTACGTTCACGACCAGGATGGATGTGATGAAGGACAGGACCGACGCACATCCGGCGGCGAAGACGTAGAGACCGTAGACCTTGCCGCGCTCAGCGGTCCCCCACCAGTTCGACAGAAGTCGGCTCCCGGGAGCCCAGCCGAGCGCCTGGAAGTACCCGTTGACGCCCCACGGGATTGCCAGGGTCTTGATGCCGACGGCGAAGCTGACCACCCAATTGGCCGCACACGAAAGGACTGCACCGGCCGTCATCACGCGGCGCCCACCGAACTTGTCGCCCAGGTTCCCGTTGATGGCCTGACCGATCGCATAGCACCACAGAAGGCAGGCCGATGCCCAGCCAAGGCTCTCCTTTGACAGCCCGAGTTCGCGCTGGATCCCCGGGATGGCGAAGCCGAGGGTTTGTCGGCCGGTGTAAAAGAAGAAATAGCAGAACATGGCGGCCAGCAGCATTCGCCACTGAGCGCGTCTGAAGGAGTGTTCGGGAGGCGGCACGCATGCACCTGCTTGCAAGGACTGGGTTGCCAAATTGCATGATTCTCTCCTGCTCGAAGTTGCAGTCGGCCAGCGAATCGGGCCACTCGGCCTCTACGTGTCAGTTCCGAGCCAAAGGGAGCCCTTGTTTGGCACCCGGTGGTTCAGTTCGAGGGGTTCACTCCAAAGGTGGATCAAAGTTCAACCGGCGCCGACAGGTCCGAAGTCGCGCCGCGCGTTCGTTATCCCGTCACGGGAACTCAGGGCATGACTGCTCGCAAGCGGGAGGCGGCCAGGYGCAGCTCCGGCAGGAACTGCTCAGCGGCCGTCTCGCTCGTGAATTGACCCGTCGGGAGGCTCACATTGATGGCGGCGATGGTTTCGCCTTCCTTGTTCCGAACGGGGATGGCGAGGCCGCAAATGGACTCGTCCAACTCGCCATCGACCCACGCATAGCCTTGGGTGCGCGCCTTCAGAATTTCCTGCTTCAACCGCTTCCGATCGACGATGGTCGCGCTGGTGCGCGGCTTGAGCGTTGCGCTCTGCAGATAGGCATCGATCTCCTCGTCCGACAAGCCGGACAGCAACACCCGTCCCATGGAGACTGCGTGCGCCGGAAGGCGGCTACCGAGCGAAGGACTCATCGGCAGGATTCGCTTGGCATGCTGGCGCAGCACATACACGATGTCCTCGCCGTCAAGCACGGAGAGCGCGCACGACTGCCGGGCACGYGTCGAGAGTTCTTCCAGTGCCGGCTGCGCTTCCCGCCAATAAGGCAGAGAAGACAAATAGGAGAGCCCGAGTCTCAGAACCCGCGGCGTTAGCCAGTACTGCTTCTCGTCGGTACGTACAAAGGTCAAGTCGACCAACGTCATCAGGAAGCGACGAACCGCCGTGCGCGGCAAGTCGACGGCCTCTGCCACCTCCGCAAGCGTCTTGCGACCCGATCCCTCGCCAAGCGCCTCGATGACTTGCAGGCCGCGCGCGAAGGCCCGCACGAACGATTCACTCTCCGGTGTTGCCATGTGAGCACTCCTGGGCGCCTTGACAGCGTCAGGCACCCTTGTTGATAATAGCCGGCAGGCGGATGTTTATATCCGCTAAGCGGTCATTGTACACGATGGCCAATGGTTCGGCAACAAGACTTGAATTTCATGACACAGCACACATTCGAGACAGACTTCTGGAAGGAAGCTCAATTGCGCAAGACCTGGGACGACATCGTCCCAGGTGAACCGCGCAAGACCATCCCCTACACCCTCACCCTGGAGGCCATTCACAAGTATTGCCGAGTCGTTGGCGATACCCACCCGCTGTACTTCGACGAGGAATTCGCTCGCAAGAGCGTGTACGGCGGTTTGATCGCTCCCCCGACGATCCACATTCTGCTCATGTTCGCGTGCACGCCGAACGATGACTGGATGCGCACGCCAGGCACCGTGAACGCGGGCCAGTCGTGGAGCTACAACATTCCCGCCCGCCCTGGCGACACCATTCGCTTGAATGCCCGCGCGCTCGACAAGTTCGTGAAGAAGGACCGTCTCTTCGTCGTCCACGACAACGTCTTCTTCAACCAGGACGACCAAGTGATCTGCTCCGGCCGCGGCTGGACGATCCGCCCGATGTAAGGAATCGACATGACACAAAGCTTTGAAACCCTCGCGAACGGCCAAAAGATCGAGGGCACGCCGTTCTCGCCCACGCGGGAGTCGATCCGCGCCTTCTGCGAAGCGTCGCTGGACTTCAACCC
>NZ_JBFUCI010000252.1:0-9383 GCF_056405335.1 Variovorax sp. P1_H12_2 | reverse complement strand
CCCCTGGGCCATGCGGTCCAGCCGATCCCGGCCGCGCGTATCGCCGCGGCCACCGCGGCGCCGCTGCCGGCGCGCGGCCCCCCACGCTCCTGAGCTTGCTTCAGACCTGATGCACGAGGYGCCCTGGCGGGTGCTTCGCTGCGCTTTTCCAGCAATGCATCGGCACCGGATGAGGTGCCGAGGGGATTCTTCCAATGAACAAGACCATGCTGTCGCTCGCTTTGAGCGCTGCATTCCCATGGTGGGCCCTTCCCGCCGCGGCACAGGACTCGCAGAGCGCGCGCCCGGCCGACGAGGCCCCCGAGCGCACGCGCTCGCTCGGCGTCGTCACCGTGACCGGCGGCCAGCCGACCTCGCTGCCGACCCAGATTCCGACGACCATCGAAGGGGTGACGCGCGAGGAGATCGAGACCCGCATCAACGCCACCGACAGCGAGGACGCGCTCAAGTACCTGCCCAGCCTGCTGGTGCGCAAGCGCTACATCGGGGACTACAACCACGCGATCCTGTCCACCCGCGCCTCCGGCACCGGCAACAGCGCGCGCTCGGCGGTCTATGCCGACGGCATCCTGTTGTCGAACTACCTCGGCAACGGCATCGCCAACGGCACCAACTACGCGCCGCGCTGGGGCCTGGTGACGCCCGAGGAGATCGAGCGCGTCGACGTGATGTACGGCCCCTTTTCCGCCGCCTACCCGGGCAACTCGGCCGGCGCGGTGGTCGACTACGTGACGCGCATGCCCTCGCAGCTCGAGGCGCACGTCAAGATGGGCTACCAGTCGCAGCCGAACGACCTGTACAACACCCACAAGACCTTCAACAGCTGGCAGACCAGCGCCTCGCTCKGCAGCCGCAGCGGCGACTGGGCATGGTTCATCGACGTGAGCCGGGGCGACAGCCAGAGCCAGCCGCTGACCTTCACGACCGCGACGCTGGCTTCGGGCACGCCCGGGCGCGCCGGCACCCCCGTGGTCGGCTTCGTGCCGGGCCTCAACACCACCAACACGCCCTGGTACATCCTGGGCTCCGGCACCCAGTACCACGCCGTCCAGGACCACGCGAAGCTCAAGCTGGCCTACGACTTCTCGCCCACGGTGACCGCCACCTACACGCTGGGCTGGTGGCAGAACAGTTCGGAGGGCCGGCCCGAGAGCTACCTGAGCAATGCCGCCGGGCAGTCGGTCTACAGCGGACCGATCAACATCCTCGGGCGCAGCTTCACGCTGGCTCCGACCGCCTTTCCGCTCACCAACGACGCGCAGACGCACTACATGCACGGCCTCTCGGTCAAGAGCAATACCCAGGGCGAATGGGACTGGGAGGTCGCCGCCAGCCTCTACGACTATTCGACGGACCAGCAGCGCGCACCCACGGTGGCGCTGCCGCTGGCGGCCTTCGGCGGCGCCGGGACCCTGCAGGACCAGGGCGGCGCCACGGGCTGGAACACGCTCGCAGCCAAGGGGACCTGGCGGCCGCAGGGGATCGCCGGGGCGCACATCGTCGACTTCGGTGTCGGGCGCGATGCCTACAAGCTCGGCATCCTGAAGTCCAACGCGATCGGCAATTGGATCACCGGGCCCTCGGGCACGCGGGTCAGCGATGTGGGCGGCAACACCGAGACCGTCGCCGCATGGGCACAGGACAGCTGGTCGTTCGCTCCGCAATGGAAGGCCGTGCTGGGCCTTCGCCTGGAAGACTGGCAAGCCAGCAACGGCTTCACCTCCACCGCGACGAACACCTTGACCTACGCGTCGCGCAGCGAATCGGATGCATCCCCGAAGGCCGCGCTGGCCTACCAGCTGACGAAGGACACGGTGCTCAAGGGCTCGCTGGGCCGTGCCGTGCGTTATCCGACCGTGGGCGAGTTGTACGGCGCGACCACCGGCGGCGCGCTCTCCTTCATCAACGACCCGTTCCTCAAGCCGGAGAAGTCCTGGACCAGCGAACTCACGGCCGAGAAAGACCTCGGCAACGGCCTGGCCCGCGCCACGCTGTTCCACGAGACCACGCAGGACGCGCTCTACAACCAGCTCATCCCGAACACCAGCATCTCGCGTGTGCAGAACACCGAGAAGGTCCGCACCACCGGCGTCGAGCTGTCCTACAGCGGGCAGGACGTATGGATGCGCGGGCTCGACATGGGCGCGAGCCTCACCTATGCCAACTCGAAGATCGTGGAGAACCCGCTGTTCCCGGCCAGCGTGGGCAAATGGCAGCCCCGGGTCCCGCAGTGGCGCTCCACGGTCTACGCCACCTACAAGCCCGACGCCCACTGGGCCTTCACGGCGGCAGCGCGCTACAGCGGCCGGCAGTACTCGACGCTCGACAACAGCGACGTCAACGGCTTTGCCTATTTCGGCGCCAGCAAGTACTTCACGGTCGACCTGCGCGTGCGCTATCAGATCGACCGGCAGTGGTCGGCCGCCTTCGGAATCGACAATGCGAACAACTACCAGTACTGGAACTTCCACCCCTACCCGCAGCGCACCTACAGCGCCGAGCTGCGCTTCGACCTTTGACCCCCGACCCAAGGAGACTTCGATGACCGTTCCCTTCGCCACCCGATCGCTCGCCGCCTGCGCGGCCCTCTTCAGCGCGGCCGCCCTGGCCCACGTCAGCCTGCCCGCCGGCGGTGCCGCCGCCGGCAGCGAGTACGACGCCGCCTTCCGCGTCGGCCATGCCTGCACCGACGCCAAGACGACCACCGGCCTGCAGGTCCAGCTGCCCCAAGGCTTCACGCTGGTCCAGGCGCAGCCGCGCACCGGCTGGACGCTCACCGCCACGCCGCGCGAGGTGACCTGGAAAGCCGACTCCGCACAAACCGCCCTGCCCGGCGCCGAGCGCGCCGAGTTCATCGTGCGCGGCAAGCTGACCGACACGCCCGGCCCGCTCTACTTCAAGGTGCTGCAGAGCTGCGATGTCGGCAGCGCCGACTGGGCCCAGCTGCCGGTGGCCGGCTCGAGCGCGAAGCTGGCCCTGCCCGCAGCCCGCCTCGACGTACTGCCGGCGGGGGTCGCGGCGGTCGATGTGCGGGATGCCTGGGTGCGCCAGACCGTGCCCGGCCAGAGCGGCACCGGCGCCTTCATGAAGCTCACCGCGCCCTCGGGCGCCCGGCTGGTGGGCATCTCCACGCCGGTCGCCGGCGTGGCCGAGGTGCACGAGATGAAGATGGAAGGCGACACGATGAGAATGCGCGAGGTCCCGGGCGGCCTCGCGCTGCCGGCACGGGAGACCGTCGAACTCAAGCCGAGCGGCCTGCATGTGATGCTGATGGACCTGAAGCAACCGATCGCCAAGGGCGACACCATCCCGCTCACCTTGCGTTTCGAGGACGCCAAGGGCGCCAAGAGTTCGCTCAAGGTGGACGTCCCGGTCGGCGCGCCAGCCGGCAGCGCAGCCGAATCGCACGGCCACACGCACAACTGACCGGTTCAGGCGAAGCCCCGCACCTCCGCGACCAGCGCGGCCAGCCGAGCCACATCCGGCACCACCAGCGCCTTGCCGTCCTTGGCGAGCAGCCCTTCGCGGCGCAGCGCGTTGAGCTCCCGCGTCACCTGTTCGCGGTTGGTGCCGATCCGGCTGGCCAGGTCGGCATGGGTCGGCGCCGGCTCCAGCCGCCCCCTGTTGTCGATGACGCCAGCCAGCCGCGCCAGTCGCAGCAGTTCGGCGTGCACGCGGTTCTGCACCCCGAGCGTGCTCAGGTCGATGACCCGCTCCGACAACTGCCGCACCAGCGCCGCCAGGCCGCGCATCACGCGCTCGGCGACCACCGGCTCGTCGCGCAGCAGGCCCAGGAATGCACCCCGGTCCAGGTGGGCGACCACGGTGGGCGTGAGCGTGACGACGTCGGCCGATCGCGGCTGRCCGTCGATGGCGGCGATGTCGCCGAAATGCTCGCCCTCCTGCGGGTCACGAAAAGTGACCTGCCGGCCGTTGGCCGAGTACGAGGTCACGCGCAGTGCGCCGGAGACGAGGAAGTAGACATCGCTGTTGCGCTCCGAGCGCAGCAGCACCGGCGTCCCGGCCGGCAGGCTCTTCCAGTGGCAGTGCTGCGCGAGCCGGTCCAGCCGCTCGGCCGACAGTCCTTCCAGCAGCGCGATCTGCTGCAAGCCGAGACTGGATCGTTGGAGCGTCATGGCAGACCTCCCCGGAGTGTCGGATCGATTGCGAAAAGCCGTGCGCAAACGCACAGCGTGACAGGCTCCGGATCGCCACAGTTGCGTCCTGTGATGACCGCGATGTCCGTGGCCGCACATCCAAGCCTTCAGGAGATTTCATCATGAATGCCAAGCAACTTCTCGGTGTCTGCGCATTCGCACTGGCCAGCGCCACGGCCTTTGCCCAGACCGTCCCCGCCGAGCAGTGGGTCGGCACGCCGATCGCCACCGCGGGCAGCGCCTCCAGCCGCTCGGCCGTGACGGCCGACTACGCGGCCAGCCGGTCGATGGCCAGCGCGCCGTCGGAGTTGCGCGTCGGCCCCGCCGACACGGCGCCGGGCGCGATGAGCCGGGCCGAAGTCAGCGCCGACCTGAGCCTCTGGATCAAGTCCGGCATGAGCCAGGTCGCCAACCAGGAGAGTTACGACCCGTCGAGCGGGGCGTACCGCGCGCAACTGGCGGCTTACCAGCGCATGCGCAACGGCCCGGAATTCGTGGCCGAGGTGCAGCGCCGCAAGGGCGCCAGCACACCGATGGCCACCACCGCGAAGTACGGCTCGGGAGCCGAAGAGAACTGAGCCTGCGCGCTCGTTTTGGCGTCTCGTCTCGCGTCCGCCGCCGTCAATGAGCGGCGGCGACGCGCCGTTCGGCGATGCGCTTGGCAACGCGCGGGAGGATCATCACGGCCAGCACGATGATCACCAGAACGATCGACATCGGGCGCTGGAAGAACACCGCCGCACTGCCCTCGCCGATCGACATCGCGTTGCGCAGCTGCGCTTCGGCCAGCGGGCCGAGGATCATGCCGACCACCACCGGGGCGGTCGGAAAATCGAAGCGCCGCATGATGACGCCCAGCACGCCGATGGCGTAGAGCAGCACCAGGTCGAAGGCGCTCTGGCGCATGCCGTAGGCACCCACCGTCGCGAAGATCAGGATGCCCGCATAGAGCTGGGGCTTCGGGATCTTGAGCAGCTTGACCCACAGGCCCACCATCGGCAGGTTCAGCACGAGCAGCATCACGTTGCCGATGTAGAGCGACGCGATCAGTGCCCACACCAGCGCGGCCGAGGTCGTGAACAGTTGCGGTCCGGGCTGGATGCCGTAGTTCTGGAAGGCCCCCAACAGGATCGCCGTGGTGTTCGAGGTCGGGATGCCCAGCGTGAGCAGCGGAATCAGCGCGGCGGTCACGGTCGCGTTGTTGGCGGCCTCGGGGCCGGCCACGCCCTCGATCGCACCCGTGGTGCCGAACTCGGCCTTGGCGTCCGCGTCCTTGGCCAGCTTCTTCTCGGTGGCGTAGCTCAGGAAGGTCGGAATCTCGGTGCCGCCGGCCGGGATGCAGCCGAACGGCGTGCCGATGGCGGTGCCGCGCAGCCAGGCCGGGATCGAGCGTTTCCAATCGCGCGCCGTCATGTGGACGCGGCTCAGCTTGTTCTGGGCCTCGACCACCTTGCCCTCGTAGAGCACCGCATACAGCACCTCGGCCACCGCGAAGAGGCCCACCGCGACCAGCACGATCTCGATGCCGTCGAGCAGCTCGGGGATGCCGCCGGTGTAGCGGCCCTGCCCCGAGATCTGGTCGAGACCGATGCAGCCGGCCGCCAGGCCGATGAACAGCGCCGTCATGCCGCGCAGGGTGCTCTTGCCGAGCACCGCGCTGACCGTGGTGAAGGCCAGCAGCATGAGCAGGAAGTACTCGGGCGGGCCCAGCTTGACCGCGAAATCGGCGACGAAGGGCGCGAACAGCGTGACGATCACGGTGGCGATGGTGCCGGCCACGAAGGAGCCGATCGCAGCCGTCGCGAGCGCCGCGCCCGCGCGCCCGCTCTTGGCCATCTTGTTGCCCTCCATCGCGGTCACCATGCTGGCGGTCTCGCCGGGCGTGTTGAGCAGGATGGAGGTGGTCGAGCCGCCGTACATGGCGCCGTAGTAGATGCCCGAGAAGAAGATCATCGAGGCCGTGACGTCGACCTTGCCGGTGATCGGCAGCAGCATCGCGACCGCCACCGCCGGGCCGATGCCGGGCAGCACGCCGACCGCCGTGCCCAGGGCGCAGCCCACCAGGCACCAGAGAAGGTTCGCGGGCGTGATCGCCAGCGCGAAACCGTGCATCAATGCGTTGAAGATTTCCATGTCAGGCCTCCCGCCGGGCCGCCCCAAGGGAGGCCTGCGCCCCCTYGGGGGGCAGCGAATACACGAAGTGATGAGCGTGGGGGTTTGTCATGTCAGAGCCACCCGGTGCTGGTGAGACCCGGCAGATTGATCGCCAGGAACTGCGTGAACATCCAGAACACCGGCGCCGCGATCAGCAAGCCGGTCACGAGGTCGATGAGCCAGGTGCGCGGCGCATTGACGCCGCCCTGCCCGCTGGCGCGGCGCAGGCCCTGCACCGCAAGCACGTAGCACAGCGTGCAGCTCAGGATGAAGCCGATCGAGGTAATCAAGGCGGCGTTCAACAGGAGGCCCGCCGACACCCACGCGAAACCTGCCCAGTACGAGCGGACCGCGCCCGAGGGCGCGTCCATGTCGCGAAAGCCGCCGGTGCGCGCCTCCCAGATGATCCAGCCGCCGCACACCGTCAATGCGATCGAGACCAGCCAGGGCAGGAAATTGGGCCCGACGCCGCCGTAGCCGGCCTCGGAGGAAATGCCGATGGCGCCGAAGGCGAGGGCCAGGCCGGTGACGAGCACACCGACGCCGACCAGCGTCTGCGGCCAGATCGCCGGCGGTTCGGACGGGGACGCGTGCAATACGTGCGCGCTCAAAAGGGGGTCAATGTTGGACATTGTTCTGGACCTCGCGTGTCAATGAAAAAAGGAGCACGCCGCCCCGTACTTCGAGCAAGCGCGCTTGATCAGGCCTGCGCCGGGCCGCCAGCGCGGCGAAGTCCGCGCTTCGCGTGGACCGGCGGCCTGCGACTTCCCCCTCGGGGGGCAGCGAGTACACGAAGTGACGGAGCGTGGGGGCTCGTCAGACCATGCCGGACTTGACCATGGTGGCGCGCAGGCTCGCGAACTCGTCGTCGACGAACTTGGCGAAGGCCTCGCCGGACAGCACCGCAGGCGTCCAGTCGTTCTTCTTCAGGGCTTCGCCCCAGGCCGGCGTCTTGAGCGCCGCCAGCACCATGTCGGTCAGTGCCTTGCGCTGCTCGGGCGTGATCCCGGGCGCGCCATAGACGCCGCGCCAGTTGCCGATCTCGACGTCGATGCCCTGCTCCTTGAGCGTCGGCACGTTGATGCCCGGCAGGCGCTGCGCCGAGGTGACCGCGATCGCGCGCATCTTGCCGGCGTTGATGTATTCGGCGAACTCGCTGAAGCCGCTGCCGCCGACCGTGACGTTGCCGCCCAGGATCGCCGCCGTGGCCTCGCCGCCGCCCCGGAACGCGACGTAGTTGATCTTGGACGGATCGACGCCGACCTTCGACGCGATCATCGCGGCCGCGATGTGCTCGGTGGAGCCGCGCGAGCCGCCGCCCCACTTGACGCTGCCCGGGTCCTTCTTGAGTTGCTCGATCACGTCCTTCATGGTCTTGAGCGGCGAACTCGCGGGCAGCACGAAGACGTTGTACTCGCTCGTGATGCGGGCGATCGGCGTGGCCTGCGACAGGCTCACCGGCGGCTTGCCGGTGATGATGCCGCCGAGCATCACGGCGCCCATGATCATCATCGCGTTCGGGTCACCCTTGGAGCCGTTGACGAACTGGGCCAGGCCCAGCGCGCCGGCCGCGCCGCCCTTGTTGTCGTAGGTCACCGTGTCCGCCAGCTTGCCGTCGGTCAGCGCCTTGCCCAGCGCCCGCCCGGTGGTGTCCCAGCCGCCGCCCGGATTGGCGGGGATCATCATCTTGACGTTGGCGGCGGCCCAGGCCGACAACGGCAGGGCTCCGGTGGCGGCCAGGGCGGCCAGTGACTTCAGGAAGGTATCGCGACGCATGCATGTCTCCTTGGATGTATGGGCAAGCTGAGAGGAAGCTGACGCCGCTATGATGCGCCGCCCCGCTGTCAGTTGGCTGTCCGCAGCACTGGGGTAAACACCGAAAATCGCGGAATGAAGCTGCTGCTAATCGAAGACGATCCGTCGATGCAAACCACCCTGCAGCGCACGCTCGGACGCCGCCAGATCGACGTGCGCATCTGCGGCGACGGCGCCCGCGCGCTGGCGCAATGGCAGGAACTCGAGCCCGACGTGGTCGCGCTCGACCTGAGCCTGCCCGGGCTCGACGGCCTGCAGGTGCTGGCCCAGGCCCGCGCGGCCGGCCTGCGCACGCCGGTGCTGCTGCTGACCGCCCGCGGCACCGTGGGCGACCGCATCGTCGGCCTGAACGCCGGGGCCGACGACTACCTGCCCAAGCCCTTCGACCTCGACGAGCTCGAAGCCCGCATCCGGGCCCTGAACCGCCGCCACCAGGGCGCCGGCGCCGACTCGCCGGCGCGCCTGCCGGAAGTCGGCGGCCTGCGCTACGAACCCGACAGCGGCGCGATCTACCATCGCGCCGAGGTGCTCGAACTCACGCCGCGAGAGCTGGCGCTGCTCAAGGCGCTGATGGTCAAGCCGGGCCACGCGGTCAGCAAGGAGCGCCTGTTCGAGCTGGTGTTTCCGGGCGAGGCGGACGTGCAGTACGAAGCGGTCGAAGTCGTGGTGTATCGCCTGCGCAAGAAGCTGGCCGCCACCGGCGCCACCCTGATGACGCTGCGCGGGCTGGGCTACCTGCTGCGCGAAGAGACATGATGCGGGCGGCCTCGCTGCGCGCCAGGCTGCTGCTGGGCATCCTGGCGCCGATCGCGCTGTTCATCGTGATCAACAGCGTGAGCCTCTATCGCCAGAGCCTGGCGGCCGCGACCACCGCCTACGACCGCACCCTGCTGGCCTCCGCCAAGACCATCGGTGAGCAGCTCGACGTCGAAGGCTACGACCAGGCCGCCTCGCTGCGGGCCATCGTGCCCTACTCCGCGCTCGAGGCCTTCGAAGCCGACAACCAGAGCCGCATGTACTACCGCGTCTCCGGGCTCGACGGCCAGATGGTCTCGGGCTTCGCGGAACTGCCGTTCTGGCGCGGCAAGCTGCCCGACCGGCCGCCCTACGCGGCGCTGGTCGATTTCTACGACGCCGAGTTTCGCAGCATGCCGGTGCGCGTGGCGGTGCTGCTGCAGCCGGTCGCCAGCGCCCGCGGGCGCGGCATGGCCGTGGTGCAGGTGGCCGAGACGCTGGAGCTGCGCGAGACCCTGGCGC
>NZ_JBFUCI010000251.1:0-9419 GCF_056405335.1 Variovorax sp. P1_H12_2 | reverse complement strand
CGTTGGAGGCGTAGCCCTGCTCGATCGCGGCATCCCACAGCAGCAGCACATTGGCGCCGTGGTACGGCGCACCGGTCTTGCCATTGCGCGGGATGCCGCGCGAAGCCGCCCGCGTCCAGCGCTCGCGGAACGCGTTGCCACCCTTCTCGAGCATCGCGATGATCCGATCGGTGACGGCCTGCCGGACGTCGATCCGGCCGCTGCGCGGCGCGCCCTCACTTGCCTTCAAGACATCTGCTTTGGGTGAGTCCTCGGGGGGTACGGGGGGAACGCCCGTGGCTGACGGGTTGTCCGTGTTGCGCTGACGAGGGGTTTGATGTGCACGCATGACCGGTCCTTTCTACGGCATGTGCCGCGGGGTTGAACATCTGCTTTCGGAGCCGCCTCGACGCATGAACTGCGAGCAGCAAGGGCCGATGTCCGGGGACCGCCCGCAAGCCGCAGCCGAGCGAAGTGAGGACCGGGTGAGGACGGTGGCGCAGCCCGAAGCCCTGGACAGTGGCCCGTGCGAGCTATGCGTCGATMAAGAGGGGGCTCCGACAGCAGATGCCCCGCGGCATGCCGTGGACCCGTGCGGGCACACCCCCTGGCAGCGCTGCGGCCGCAGGCGGCTCAATGCCCTCCTCTGCTACGCAGAGGCATGACTTGCAAGATCAACCCAGAGTCTGCCGCGCCCGCGTCTTGCGGAGCGGCCCGGTCGATGGCTGCGCGCACCGCGCGCCACGCAAGGGCAAGCCCGCAGAAATGCCGAAGCCGGCGGCGGCCCACTCAGGCCTGGATACGCCCGGCCATGCGTGCCTCCGTGGCGTAGGCGCTGAGCCGCTGCGTAGCCCGGAAGTGCAGGTCCTGCTCGATGGGCAGGTTCAACATCCCCCGCACGGCGCAAAGTTCCAGGAGGTCCACCAGGCCGACTTCAGGGAACCCAACGCCCAGGTCGCAAAGCCCCATCGCGATATCGGGCGCTTCGGGATCGATCTCCGTCAGCAGCCAGGTCGCACCTGCGTCGGGCGTGAAGAGCTTGACCACGGGCAGCGGATCGAAGGCCTGGCCCTTCTCMTGGCAGGCCCGTCCGACGCGGCCGTTGGTAACCTAACTTGTTGCTGCTAAAAGAGATTCGTCTCTCGGAATTTCTACCTTTCCCGAGTCGATCGTTTCCCTCGTCAAGGCGATTTTCGCGTGACCTTCTTGCGTGGTGTCTTGGCCTCGAGGCGCTTGTCCAGTTGGGCGCGAAGCATCTCGCCCGCGCTGCGGGCATCTTCCGGCGCCCCTTCGGTCGCCCCGAGCTTCTGACGCAATTGCCTCAACTCCTGTTGCAGCTCTCCCGTTCGAACACGATGCTGCTCGACATGGGTATCGAACGTCTTGCGCGCTTGTTCAAGGTCCTTGATCGACCTGGCTGCCGCCGATCGCTCGCGGTCGACATCCAGCAGGGCGCGCCGCAGATTGCTGCACGCACCGGCTTCATGGAATCCTTCGTACATGTCATCGACCGCTGGCTCGGTACCAAGGCCGAATACCTAAAGGCCTGAGCAGGCTCAGGCGCTGGCGCGCGTGTCAGCGGGCAAACAGTCGAGCAGCCGGTCGAGCCCGCCTTCGTCGATGGCCACCATGGCTTCCTCGCGCACCCTGGGCTTGGCACGGTAGGCCACCGACAGCCCGGCCACCCGCATCATCGGCAGATCATTGGCACCGTCGCCCACGGCAATCGCCTGGGCCGGTGAAATGCCCATCGCGCGGCAGCATTCGAGCAACTTGTCTTTCTTGGCCTGGCCGTCGCAGATGTCGCCCCATGGCTGGGCCAGCATGCGCCCGGTCAGGCGGTCGCTTTCGATCTCGAGCACATTGGAGCGTGTGTCGTCCAGCTTCAACCGGTCCCGCAGGCGATCGGTGAAAAACGTGAAGCCGCCGCTCAGCAGCACGATCCGCAAGCCGGCGCGCTTGCAGGCGTCGATCAGGGTTTCGGCGCCGGGGTTCAGGTGCAGCCGCTGGTCGTACACGGCCTGCAGCGCCGACAGCGGCACGCCGCGCAGCAGGGCCACGCGGCGGCGCAGGCTTTCCTTGTAGTCGGTGATCTCGCCGCGCATCGTGGCGTCGGTGATGGCCGCGACCTCGGGCCCGCAGCCCGCGATGTCGGCGATTTCGTCGACCGTCTCGATGTCGATCAGCGTCGAGTCCATGTCGAAGGCGATCAGCCGGAAATCCGAAAGCCGCAGGGTGGGCGGGCGATGCCCGGGTGTGTGGTTCACGGCGTGCTTCCCGCGGTCCAGTGCTGCGTGCCCAGCCAGTCGACGAACTGCCGCGCCAGCGTGGCCACCGGTCCCTCGGTGCGGTACAGCGCGTACACGCCCGAGGCCGGCAGGCGGGGCTCGGGGAACACCAGCCGCAGCCGGTCGGTCCGGATGTCTTCTTCGAGCAGGCACCAGGGCGCCAGGGCCAGGCCCTGGTCGTTCATGGCCGCCTGCATGCAAAGAAACTGGTGGTCGAACACGGGGCCCGGCAACCGAGGCGGCACGCGCACGCCGGCCAGCTCGAACCAGCGTGGCCAGTTGTCCAGCCCGCCGGTGGCCTGCAACAGCGGGTGGCCCAGGCAGTCGGCAATGCTGGCAATGCGGTGGCGCTCGATGAAGCGCGGCGACGCCACGGCCACCAGATGGTCGTCCAGGCAGCGCACGCAGGTGTGGTCGGGGCGCTGCATGGGCATGCGGCGCACCAGCACGTCGTTGCCGGCCTCGGCATGGTCGAAGAACTGCCGGCCCAGCGTCGACAGCTGCACGTCGGCCAGGGGCGCGAAGGCCTGGAACCCGGCCAGCCGCGGAATCAGCCACTTCATGGCCAGCGAAGGCGTGGTGCACACCCGCAGGCTGGTGCGCTGGTTGGGCGACTTCAGCGCCGCCGTGGCGCTGGCGATGCGGTCCAGGCTGGCCTGCACCTCGGCGAAGTAGTCGCGCGCATGCGGCAGCAGCGTCGCGCCGCGCGCCTCGCGCGCGAACAGAGGCTGCTCCAGGTAGTCCTCCAACAGGCGGATCTGCTGGCTGACGGCACTGTGGGTGATGCTGAGTTCGTCGGCGGCCGCGGTGAAGTTGGCATGGCGCGCCGCCGCTTCGAAGGCGCGCAGCGCTTTCAAAGGGGGGAGGCGTCGCATCACCACATGCGTACCTTGGCGAACGGGCTCGTCTTTCTCATCTGTTTTTCGTGGTCGGTTGCTTGCCGCATTGGTTCGAAGGCCGGCGGGCATCTTAGAACGGGAAGCCTGCAGAAAAACTAACCGGCAGTCTTAGAAAATACGGCTGGTGACACGCAAGGGCCCCGCCTAGCATCGCGCTTCTTTCCACCCTGAACAAGAGACATGGCTTCCATCACCATCGACAACGTCGTCAAGCAGTTCGCCAATCAGACGGTGCTGCAGAACCTGTCGCTGCATGTGCCGGATGGCGCCTTCTACACCCTGCTGGGCCCCAGCGGCTGCGGCAAGACCACGCTGCTGCGCTGCATCGCCGGCTTCAACGACCCCGACGGCGGCCGCATCCTGTTCGACAAGGACGACGTGACGCGCGTGTCGACCCACCACCGCGACATCGGCATGGTGTTCCAGGMCTAYGCGCTGTTTCCCGACAAGACAGCCTTCGACAACGTGGCCTACGGGCTGCGCGCGCGCAAGGTGCCCAAGGCCGAGATCGCCCGTCGCGCCAACGAGGCGCTGGACAAGGTGAGCCTGCTGGCGCTGGCCGACCGCTACCCGGCGCAGATGAGCGGCGGCCAGCGCCAGCGCGTTGCGCTGGCCCGGGCGCTGGTGATCCGCCCGCGCGTGTTGCTGATGGACGAGCCGCTGTCGAACCTCGACGCCAAGATGCGCCTGCAGATGCGCGACGTGATTCTCGACCTGGTGCGCGAGGCCGGCATCACCACCGTGTTCGTCACGCACGACCAGGAAGAAGCGCTGGCCATGTCGGACCGCATCGCCATCATGGACCGCGGCTGCATCGCGCAGCTGGGCACGCCCGAAGAGCTGTACGGCACGCCGGTCAACGCCTATGTGGCCGACTTCATCGGCTCGGCCAACGTGATTCCGGTGCCGGCCGAACGCGTGGGCACCGCGCCGGCCGAGTCCGCCGGAGGCGCCCCGCCGCATTTGCGCTACCAACTGTGCGGCCAGCAGCTCGACGGCATGCAGGGCAGCGCCACGCTGGGCGCGCAGGGCATCCTCATCGCGCGTCCTGAGGCGCTGTCGCTGATGGCACCCGCGCCCCATGTGCCGAACGCCATCGCGGGCGAAGTGCTGAGGCGCCAGTACCTGGGCTTCAAGACGGCCTACCGCATCCGGCTGCACGACAACTCCGAGATCCGTGTCGAGCTGCATGCCGGCAACATGGTGGCCGACTTCCAGGCTGGTGACGCRGTGCAGGTATTGGTGCCGGCGGACAGCCGCATCGTCGGCGCCTGAGCGGGAAGCAAGCCATGAAAATCAACTGGTGGCCCTGGGGTTTCCTGACCCTGCTCAGTCTGCTGCTGCTCCTGTTCTTCGTGTTCTATCCATTGGGCACGCTGTTCGTGAACAGCGTGCGCGACGAGTCGGGTGCGTTCTCGCTGTCCGGCTTCATCACGCTGCTGCGCGACAGCGAATACCTGCTGGCGTTTCGCAACACGCTGGTGCTTGGCGTGACGGTCACGGCCTGCACGGTGGCGGTGGGCGTGCCCTTCGCCTACATGGTGGCGCGCTACGACTTCCCGCTGAAGAACCTGGTGGCCGTGCTGCCGATCATGACCATCGTGATCCCGGAGATCATCGTCGGCCAGTCGTGGCTGCTGCTGCTGGGCAACAACGGGCTGGTGACCAACATGCTGGCGAGCGTGGGCATCGAGCTGCCGACCTTCTATGGCTGGACCGGCATGGTGTTCTCCATGACCCTGGTCTACTACACCTACATCTACCTGGGTGTGCTGGCCGCGCTGCGCGGCTTCGACGGCCAGCTGGAAGAAGCCGGCCTGAGCCTGGGCACCTCGCCGCTGGTGACCAAGCTGCGCGTGCTGGTGCCGGTGATTTTGCCCGCGGTGCTGGTCAATGCACTGGTGGTGTTCACGCTGGTGGTGGGCAACTTCGCGCTGTCGGTGGTGCTGGGCAGCAGCGTGCCGCTGCTCTCGGTCATGACGTACAACGCCTTCGTTGGCGAGATGGGCGGCAGCCCCACGCTTCAAAGCGCGATGTCGGTGCTGTCCATCGGCATCGTGGCCATCGTGCTGTTTTTCCAGAAGCGTGTGGTCGAACGCAAGATCTACACGATGACGCAGGGCCGTGCGCCGGCGGTGGTGCGCGTGCGCTCGGGCGCGGCGGTGCTCTACACGCTCAGCGTGGGCGTGATTATCGTGCTGTCGATGCTGCCACTGCTCATCGTTTTCGTGGGTGCGTTCACCGAGACCAGCGGGCCGGTGATGCGCTGGGGCCAGTGGTCGCTGTCGAGCCTGGAGCGCGCGCTGCGCGGTGCGCCCGAGCCCATTTTCAATTCGCTGAAGTTCGCCTCGATGGCCACCGTGGTGGGCGTGGCCTTCGCCGTGCTGGTGAGCTACCTGACGATCAAGAAGCGCAACGCGTTCACCCAGCTGCTGGACTACATCGTGGTGCTGCCGCTCACCATCTCGGGCACGGTGCTGGGCATTGCGCTGGTGCAGACCTTCAACACCGGCTGGCTGGTGCTGGCGGGCTCGTCGGGAATCATGGTGCTGTGCTACACGGTGCGGCGCCTGCCCTTTGCGGTGCGCAACGCGTCGTCAACGCTGTTCAACATTTCGGACTCCATCGAAGAGGCGTCGATCAGCCTGGGCGTGTCGCCGCTGAAGACCTTCTTCAAGGTGCTGCTGCCGGCCATGAAGGCCTCGATCATCTCGGCCGCCATCCTGATGTGGGTGACCACCATCTCGGAGCTCTCCGCCTCCATCGTGGTTTACACGGGCGGCCTCGAGACCATGCCCATCGCCATCTTCCGCCAGGTCGACGGCGGCCGCCTGGGGCTGGCTTCGGCCTACGGCGCGGCACTGGTCAGCGTGATCCTGCTGCCGATCATCGTGTCGATCAAGGTGTTCCGCATCAATCTCTTTTCCAGCAAATAGCCAACTTCAACCTGCGAGGTTTTCATGTCCTTCAAGTCTCTGGCGAAATGCGCGGTCACAGCCCTGGCCCTCGTGGCGGGCGTGGCCGGCGCGCAGACGGTGGTACTCTATTCGTCCAACAACACGGAAACCGTCGAGACCGCGCTGGCCGTGGTCAAGAAGAAATCGCCCGCGCTGACGGTGCAGCAGGTCACCGGTGGCACCGGCACGCTGATGAAGCGCATCCAGGCCGAGGCGAAGAGCCCGCGCGGCGACGTGCTCTGGAGCGGCGGCTTCGGCACGCTGGGCGCCTACAAGGACCAGATGGCGCCCTACAAGTCGCCCGAGCTGGCGGCCGTTCCCGCGGCGTTCCGTGGGCCGAACGACCTGTGGGTCGGCACCAACGTGCATGTGATGGTGATGATGGTCAACGAGCGCCAGCTCAAGGGCATGGCCGCGCCCAAGACCTGGTCGGACCTGATGCGCCCCGAATGGAAAGGCAAGTTCGCCATCACCGACCCGAGCAAGAGCGCCACGGCCTACATGCTGGTGTACGGGCTGCTCAAGCAGTTCGGCCGCGACGGGCTGACCAAGCTGGCTGCCAATGCGGTCATCACCGCGTCTTCGGGCAGCACCTACAAGGGCGTGGCGGCCGGCGAATACCCGGTCGGCCTGACCATCGAATACGCGGCGCAGGAGTACGTGGCGGGCGGGCAGAAAGAGATCAAGCTGGTCTACCCCACCGAGGGCAGCTACCTGGCGCCTGAAGGCATGTTCATCGTGAAGGGCGCAAAGAACATGGACGCCGCCATCACCCTCTACAACGATCTGCTGAGCAAGGAGACGCAGCAGGAACTGCTGGTGAAGAACTTCCGCCGCCCGGTGCGCAGCGACATCCCGGTGTCCAAGCTCACCTCGCTGCCTGATCTGGGCGCCGTCAAGATCTTCCCGCTCGACCAGGAAGCTGCTTCGGCGGAGTACGAGCAGCTCGTGGCCTTGTGGAACCTGGCGGTGAAGGCGCGGTGACCGACGCTGTAAAGGCGGGTTCCACGCCCGTCAGCGCCTTCGATCTTTTCAAGATTGGCATCGGACCGTCGAGTTCGCACACGGTCGGGCCGATGATCGCGGCCCAGCAGTTCGCCTGCCTGCTGCAAGCAAGAGGCTTGCTGCCGAAGGTGGCCGCGCTGGTGACGCAGTTGTATGGCTCGCTGAGCGCGACCGGCCGCGGCCACGGCACGGACCGCGCCGTGTTGCTCGGGCTGGAAGGCCATCGGCCGGACCTGATCGACCCCGACACGATCGAGCCCGCCGTCGCGGCCGTCCGGCAAGACCGGCGGCTGTGCCTGCTCGGCGTGCACTCGGTGGCGTTCGACGAAAAGGTGCACCTGCTCTTCATGCGAAAGAGCTTGCCGCATCACCCCAACGGCATGCGGTTCATGGCGCTGGACGCGCAGGGCCTGCCGCTGGCCGAGGCCGACTATTTCTCCGTGGGCGGCGGCTTCGTCGTCGATGCACTCGGCTTCGGCGTGCGCAACGACGAGGGCGCGCAGCGCCCGCCGCCCGCTGCGCTGCCCTTTGCCTTCGAGACTGGCGCGGACCTGCTGGCGCAATGCAAGGCGCACGGCAAGTCGATTGCCGCGCTGATGATGGACAACGAAACGCAATGGCGCCCGCAAGCCGAGGTGCGGGCGCAACTGCTGCGGGTGTGGGAGACCATGGCCGGGGCCGTGCAGCGCGGTTGCGCGAGTACCGGCACCTTGCCCGGGCGCATGCAGGTGCGGCGGCGCGCGGCGGACCTGTTCCGGCAACTGCAAAGCGGCACGCCCGCCACCGCGCCGGACCCGCTTGCGGCGATGGACTGGGTCAACCTGTATGCGATTGCCGTCAACGAGGAAAACGCAGTCGGCGGGCGCGTGGTCACCGCGCCCACCAACGGGGCGGCGGGTGTGATTCCGGCGGTGCTGCACTACCACCAGCGTTTTTTTCCCGGCGCGGGCGAGGATGCAGTGGTCGAGTTCCTGCTCACCGCCGCAGCCATCGGCATCATCTACAAGAAGAACGGCTCGCTCTCGGGCGCGGAGGTCGGGTGTCAGGGCGAAGTGGGCGTGGCCTGTTCGATGGCGGCGGGTGCGTTCGCTGCCGTGATGGGCGGCACGCCCGGGCAGATCGAGAACGCCGCCGAGATCGGCATGGAGCACAACCTGGGCATGACCTGCGACCCGATCAGCGGGCTGGTGCAGATCCCGTGCATCGAGCGCAACGCGATGGGGGCCGTCAAGGCCATCAACGCCGCGCGCATGGCGTTGCGCGGCGATGGCTCTCACTTCGTCTCGCTGGACAAGGTCATCCGCACCATGATGCAGACCGGCGCGGACATGAAGACCAAGTACAAGGAAACCTCGCGCGGCGGCCTGGCCGTGAACATTGTCGAGTGCTAGTGCCGTGAGTTAGAAGTTCGCAGACAAACACAACACCTCGGAGAAGCACATGACGAAGAACGACAAGATCCGGCGGGCCCTGAACGAAGGGACGCTCTTCACGGCGATGGCGGCACACAATCCTTTGGCAGCCAAGTTGGCCGAGGAGGCAGGCTTCGACGGAATCTGGGGAAGAGG
The DNA here is from genome assembly GCF_056405335.1 of Variovorax sp. P1_H12_2. Lineage (NCBI taxonomy): Bacteria > Pseudomonadati > Pseudomonadota > Betaproteobacteria > Burkholderiales > Comamonadaceae > Variovorax > Variovorax sp. P1_H12_2. The sequence goes on along the minus strand of NZ_JBFUCI010000251.1, from coordinate 723 downwards.
CTTTGAACTTTCCGCCAGCTACACCGTGCCCGATGCCAATATCCTGTCGATGGGAACGCACCTGGAGATGATGCGGACGATCGCATCGGTGGTATCGGTGCCTCTCATCGCGGACATCGACACGGGCTTCGGCAGCGCCGTCAACGTCTCCTACATCGTTCCACAGTACGAAGCGGCCGGCGCGTCCGCCATCGTGATGGAGGACAAGACCTTTCCCAAAGACATCAGCCTGCGCGCAGAGGGTCGACAGAAACTCGTTCGAGTCGAGGAGTTCCAGGGCAAGATCGAGGCGGCGGTGAACGCTCGGAGCGACCGCGACTTCCTCGTCATAGCCCGTGTGGAGGCATTGATCGCCGGCCTAGGGCAGGAGGAGGCCATCAGGCGTGCATTGGCGTACGAGGAGGCTGGCGCTGACGCGATCCTGATCCACTCCAAGCAAAAGACGCCCGACGAGATCCTTGCGTTCGTCGATCGCTGAAGCGGCAAACTTCCGCTTGTCCTCGTGCCGACGGCGTATCCCCAGCTCACACAGACTGACATCAAGGCGTCGCAGAAAGTCGGTATCGTGATCTACGGAAACCACGCCATCCGCGCCGCGGTAGGTGCGATGCGTTCAGTCTTCGCGCAGATCCGCAAGGACGGCGGCATGGGGCAGGTGGACGGCCGGATTCCGGCCGTCAAGGAAATCATCGCTCTCCAGGGCGATGAGGTTATGCGCACCAT
>NZ_JBFUCI010000250.1:0-10110 GCF_056405335.1 Variovorax sp. P1_H12_2 | reverse complement strand
ACCCGCGGGTCAGAGTGCTGCTGCTCGAAGCTGGCAGCCGCGATCTGAATCCCATGATCCACATTCCGGGGGGACTTGGGAAACTGTTCGGCCCGCGCGTGAACTGGCGATTTCACACGACGCCGCAGAGGTATCTCGACAACCGACGAATCTGGTATCCGCAGGGAAAGACGCTGGGCGGATCCAGTTCGATCAACGCGATGATCTACATCCGAGGTCAGAAGGAGGACTACGACAACTGGGCGTCTCTTGGAAACGAGGGATGGTCGTACGAGGAGGTGCTTCCCTACTTTCGGAAGTCGGAAGACAACGCGCGTCTGAACGACAGGTTTCATGGCCAGGGCGGGCCGCTATGGGTATCCGACCAGGTCTCGCCCCACGTCCTCAGCAGGGCGTTCATTCAGGCGATTCAGGCCTACGGCCTGCCACCTAACGCCGACTTCAACGGCGAGACGATGTATGGCTCGGGGCTGTACCAGGTGACCTGTCGCAACGGGCGTCGGCGTTCTTCCGCAGTGTCCTACCTGGGCAGCGCCCGCAATCGACCGAATCTCAAGGTCCTGACCGGCGCAAGAGTGCTGCGGGTCGTCACCGAGAACGGCCGGGCAGTGGGCGTGGAGATTGCGCGAGGCAGGTCCGTCGAGACATTGCGCGCCGACGTCGAGGTGATCGTCTCCAGTGGTGCAATCAGTGCATGACCTCGTGGGCGTGGGAAAGAACCTGCAAGATCATTTGAACACCAATGTCGTCGTGAGCTTGAAGGACCCGATCAGCTACGACGGTCAGGACCGCTATCCGAAAGCGATCCTCCATGGCATGCGCTGGCTGCTATCCCGAAGTGGGCCCGCAGCGTCGGTAATCGTCGAAGGTGGCGGCTTCTTCAAGAGTGAGGGCGCGACCCGGCCGGACCTTCAGATTCACATCGCGCCGGCGATGGTGGTCAGGGGCGGCCAGACCCAGCTCGAAGGGCATGGATTCACGATCAACTCAACCTTTCTCAGGCCGCGGAGCGTTGGCTCGGTCACATTGAGCTCAGCTGATCCACGAGCGGAACCGCTCATCGATCCAAACTACCACAGTGATCCTCATGATCGTCGCCAGTCGATAGTGGCCATCAGGACCATCAGAGAGGTTCTGGCACACCGTGAGATCGCGCAGTATGCGAAGGTGGAACGGCTGCCGGGGCCTGATGCCAAGACTGACGACCAGATCGCGAGCTATGTCCGTCAGTATGCGTGCTGCGACTACCACCCAGTTGGCACCTGCAAGATGGGTACAGACGATTCGGCTGTCGTCGACCCGCAGCTACGAGTCAGAGGTATCGATCGACTGCGCGTGGTGGACTCTTCGATCATGCCGGTGCTTATCAGCGGCAACACGAACGGCCCGACGATGATGATCGCGGAAAAGGCCGCTGACCTCATAAAGACGAGCCGGTAGTTCGCATAGCGCCGATGCGCCTCTTCGCGCACTTCACACAGAAACCCGAGGCTCGGAACGAGCCTCGGCCTGAATAGGATAATTCCCTTGAGTACCACACGGGTTTTGGTCGAAGACATTCGTTTGCTGGGTCGCATCCTCGGTGATGTCATCCGCGATCAGGAGGGTGGGGAAACCTTTGACCTTGTCGAGAGGATCCGCACACTCTCCGTCACCTTCCGCCGAGACGCCGACCATTCCGCCGATCGAGCGCTGAAGGATTTGCTTGAAGACCTTTCGGCCGCAGAGACGGTTCTCGTAATCCGAGCCTTCACCTACTTCAGCCACCTCGCCAATCTCGCGGAGGATCGTTACCAGATCCGTCGCCGCGCGGCGGCTGAGCGTGCAGACGTCGCGATAGAAGGAAGCCTCGATCTCGCGCTGGCGCGTATTCGCAACGCTGGCGTCAGCTCGGAAGAAGTGACCGCCTCGCTTGCGTACAGCTACCTCTCGCCCGTACTCACTGCCCATCCGACCGAAGTGCAACGCAAGAGCATCCTCGATGCCGAGCGCCGCATTGCAGCTCTGCTGACCACGCGCGATGAGATTCGCGCGCGACAAAGGATGTTCGCAGGCCAGAAGGACGCGCTTACCCCGCGCGAGCTCGCTGAGAATGAACTGCGGATCCGTGCCCAYGTCACCCAGCTTTGGCAGACGCGTCTGCTGCGCTTTGCAAAGCTCACGGTAGCCGATGAGATCGAGAACGCGCTCGCTTACTACGAGGCGACTTTCCTGCGTGAGATTCCCCGCGTCTATGCGGACCTGGAGAGGGCCCTGGGTCGCGAGGACATCGCTTCCTTCTTCCGCATGGGCCAATGGATCGGTGGCGACCGCGACGGAAACCCGAACGTCACTGCCGAAACCCTGGAGTACGCGCTGCGCCGCCAGTGCGAGCTGGCCCTTCGTCACTACCTTACCGAGCTGCACTACCTGGGTGGAGAGTTGTCGTTGTCGGCCGCCTTGGTCGATGTGTCGCCCGAGATGCAGGCGCTGTCTGATGGGTCGCCCGACTCGAGCGAGCATCGCCTCGATGAGCCCTACCGCCGGGCGCTAACTGGCATGTATGCGCGCCTAGCGTCCTCGCTACGCGAACTGACGGGCGGCGTAGCGGCCCGTCATGCTGTTGAGCCGCAGAATCCATATCCGAATGCCGAAGCGTTTCTGGCTGAATTGCGAACGATCGAGAAATCGCTGCGGGAAAGGCATGGCAGTGCACTCGTTTACCATCGCCTCCGGCCATTGATCCGGGCGGTGGAGGTGTTCGGTTTCCACCTCGCGACCGTTGATTTGCGGCAGAGCTCCGACAAGCACGAGGCTGTGGTGACCGACTTGCTAAGAGTCGCGCGCATTGAATCGAACTACACCGGTCTGTCGGAAGACGCCAAACAATCGCTTCTCGTCAAGCTGCTTGACGATGCCCGTCCTCTGCGAGTGCCCGACGGCCACTACGAGCCGCTCACGATGGGCGAGCTGGCCATCTTTGCGCAGGCCCGTACCGCTCGCGCCAGGTATGGACGTGCAGCAATCCGTCACTACATCATCAGTCACACGGAAACAGTGAGCGACCTCCTCGAGGCTTTGCTCCTGCAGAAGGAAGTGGGGCTGATGCGCGGCACTCTGAGCGAAGACGCAGTCTCTGATCTGATCGTCGTGCCACTTTTCGAGACCATCGAGGATTTGCGCAACGCCGCCCCGATCGTGCGTGCCTTCTACACATTGCCGGGCGTCGATGCACTTGTACGCCGCTCGGGTGGTGAGCAGGATGTCATGCTGGGCTACAGCGACAGCAACAAGGACGGTGGCATCTTCACCAGTAGCTGGGAGCTGTACCGAGCCGGCATGGCGCTCGTGAAGCTGTTCGACGAGCTCAATGAAGGACGGGATGAGAAGATCCGACTGCGCATGTTCCACGGTCGTGGAGGCACCGTGGGGCGCGGAGGCGGCCCGAGCTACCAGGCCATCCTGGCGCAGCCGCCGGGCACCGTGCGCGGGCAGTTGCGGCTCACCGAGCAGGGTGAGGTGATCGGCTCCAAGTACGCCAACCGCGAAATTGGCCGCCGCAATCTTGAGACCCTGGTCGCGGCAACGCTGGAAGCAACCTTCCTTGCGTCGTCCAAGACCGCGCCGGCCAACTTCATGGCCGCTGCAGAAACGCTGTCGCGTACCAGCATGGCTGCGTACCGCGCGCTGGTGTACGAGACGTCTGGTTTCGTCGACTACTTTTTCGGGTCCACGCCGATTCTAGAGATCGCCGAGCTCAATATCGGATCTCGGCCCGCTTCGCGCAATCCCAAGCGCAACATTGAAGACTTGCGGGCCGTGCCTTGGAGCTTCAGCTGGGGCCAGTGTCGCCTCACTCTCAACGGCTGGTACGGTTTCGGAAGTGCGGTGGCCGGCTTCCTTGGCGACGACGCCCGCGATGTAGAGCGACAAGAGCGCACCGCGCTGCTGCAAAGCATGTATGCGAACTGGCCTTTTTTTCGAACGCTTCTGTCGAACATGGACATGGTCTTGGCCAAGAGCGATCTGCAACTGGCCACGCGCTACGCCGAGCTCGTGGGCGACCGCGTGCTGCGCGAGGAGGTGTTCGCGATGATTGAGGCCGAATGGCACCGCACTGCCGACGCGCTCTTGCTCATCACCGGCGCCAGTCGTCGGATCCAGGACAACCCGGAGCTTCAGCTGTCTCTGCGCTACCGCTTTCCCTATATCGATCCGATCAACCTGCTTCAAGTCGAGCTCCTGAGGCGATACAGAGACATTGATCGGAGTGACCGCGTGCAGCGTGGCATTCATATCTCCATCAACGGAGTCGCTTCCGGACTTCGCAACACGGGCTGACACGATCGCCATGCAAGCTCCACCCCAACCGCATCTCGAGCCACGCGGCTTTTTGGAACATCTGTACCGCGCCGCGGTGACCCGTGCGCTGCCGCTTGCAAGTATGGGTTCTTTCTTGCCAACTCCGCCCAAGGGACGGACGCTGATACTGGGTGCCGGAAAGGCCGGTGCCTCGATGGCTCAGGCGCTGGAAGCGCTTTGGCCGGCGGATGCGAAGCTTGAAGGGCTCGTGGTTACTCGCTATGGCCATGTCCCTCCCAGGCCAGAAGGCCTGGCCCAGCGCGTCGAGATCGTTGAAGCTGCTCACCCGGTGCCCGACAAAGCCGGCCTGGATGCGGCCGCGCGCATCCAGGCCTTGTCCGAGGGCCTCACCGCGGACGACCTTGTGCTCTGCCTTGTCTCCGGCGGAGGTTCGGCGCTGCTCACGCTACCGGCAGAAGGTCTCACGCTGGCGGACAAACAACGCATCAATCGGCAATTGCTCGAATCGGGCGCTAGCATCGGCGATATGAACTGCGTGCGCAAGCATCTCTCGCGCATCAAAGGCGGCCGCCTGGCTGCGGCCTGTGCGCCGGCCAGGGTTGTGACGCTCACCATCAGCGATGTTCCTGGCGACGACCCGTCCGCGATCGCCAGTGGCCCGACCGTGCCCGACGCGACGACTTGCGCCGAAGCGCTGGCCATCCTCGAGCGCTACAGCATCGAGGTACCCGGCGCTGTGCGAGCTCGTCTGGAAAGCGGAGCACTCGAGACGCCCAAGCCAGGTGACCCGGTGTTCGCGGGACATGCCACGCACCTCATCGCAACACCACGGCAATCGCTGGAGGCGGCCGCCGCAGCGGCCCGTGCTTGGGGCATCGAGGCCCACATCTTGAGCGATGAAATGGAGGGAGAGTCTCGCGAAGTCGGCAAGGTGCACGGCGCGCTGGCACGCGCCATCGCTCGGCTTGGCCAGCCCTTCGCGCGGCCATGCGTCGTACTGTCCGGGGGCGAGACCACCGTCACCATACGCCAGCGCCCGGCCGGCACGCCGAAGGGCCGCGGCGGTCGAGCTGGCGAGTTCTGTACGGGCCTGGCCGTTGCGCTGATGGGACAGCCGGAGGTGTGGGCACTGGCGGCCGACACGGACGGGATCGATGGCGTTGAGGACAACGCAGGGGCTTTTGTGACTCCCGATACGCTTTCACGCGCTGAGTCCGCTGGCCCCAAGCTCGCGGCCTGTCTGGATCGCAACGACGCCTACGGTTACTTCGCGGCGATCGGCGACCTTGTGGTCACGGGGCCCACCCACACCAACGTCAACGACTTTCGAGCAATCCTGATTCTCTGAATCCCGGGACCGATGTTGTGCTGCTGGCGAGTCCTTGGCGAAGGAGCCCGCCCTGCGCATTCAACGCCCATATACACCTTCTCTGCCGACAACCAGGCCGCAACGGAGAAGCGACCGGGCAGCTTCAATCCACTATGGTTACCATTGCGAGACACCGTATTGCCATACTGGCTCATTCCAGAGTTATCCACGAGAACGGGCCGATGACCGTCGCATCACCTGATCGAGGCACCGTCCGAGCGGCAGTGCTGATCGGTTTCCCGGAAGTCGTGCGCCAGCTCGGCAGCGATCCGGTGGACCTGCTTGTGCGCGTCGGCTTTGAGACGCGCGCGCTGATCGAGCCCGATATGCAGCTCGACGCGGTGCGCGTCAACCGTCTGCTCGAACTGGCCGCGCTCGAAACCGGCTGCGAGGACCTCGGGCTGCGCATTGCGCGAATGCGCGGCATCACGACCCTGGGCCCGATCGGCATCCTGGCGCGCGAAGAGCCCGACGTCGGTGCCGCGCTGAAGACGCTGGTCGACTACATGTTCCTGCACAATCGCGCGGCATCCATGCGCGTCGAGCCTGCAGGCGAGTACGCAGTGTTGGCGATCTGGCTCGACTTCGGCGAGCCGGTCGCGATGCGGCAGTCCACCGAGATGATGGTCGGCGGCGCAATCAACGCCCTGCGCACTTTCCTCGGGCCCGACTGGAATCCGGTGCAGGTGCAACTGGCCCATTCCGCGCCGCGGCAGACCGACAGCCATCGGCGCTTCTTCCGTGCGCCGATCGGTTACGACCAGCCACTCAATGCGCTGACGCTGCGCGCGGCGGATCTGCGCGCGCCGATGCACTCGTCGAGCCCCGAGTTCGAGCGCCAAGTCCGCGGCTGGGTCGAAGCGATGGCCGACGCCGCTCGCTCGGAGCGCACGTTCGCCGCCGACCTCAGGCGCCTGGTGCAGATGCTGCTGCCTTCGGGCAAATGCTCGGCCGAGCGAGTCGCACGCTACTACGGGATGGATCGGCGCACCGTTCATCGGCGCCTGGCGCGGTCGGGCCTGAGCTTCGCCGTGATCGTCAACGAGGTGCGGCGCGAGCTCGCGCAACGTCAGGTCGGCGACGCCCGGTTGGCCCTGTCCGAGGTGGCCGACATGCTTGGCTTCGCGCACTCCAGTGCATTCACGCGTTGGTTCACCGCCGAGTTCGGCGACAGCCCGACGCGTTGGCGGCAAGCGCACCACTGAGACACCGCGCCGCCCGAAGTCGCGGGTTTTCCCGTGGTGTCCCGCAAAGGTAATTTTGTGACCCAGGATGTCATGCGTATGACGGACCGGATGCGCATCATTGGCCTCGCCGACGGCCGCGCGCTCACTCATCAACCGGACTTCAAGGAAAAGACCCGACCATGCAATTCCTCGACGACTCACTCCTGCCCGAGACCCAGYAGCCCCTGGTGATCCAGGTCGCGCCCTACGGACCGCAGTTCCTGCCGGGCGACTCCGACGACATTCCGGTCACGGTGGATGAGCAGGTTCAGAAGGCGGTCGATTGCTGGAACGCCGGCGCCACCGTGCTGCACGTTCACGTGCGAGAAGCCGACGGCAAGGGCAGCAAGCGCCTGTCGATGTTCAACGACATGCTGTCGCGGCTGCGCGAGGCGGTGCCAAAGATGCTGTTGCAGGTCGGCGGATCGATCTCGTTCGCTCCCGAGGGCGACGGCGACGATGCGCGGTGGCTCAGCGACGACACGCGGCACATGCTCGCCGAGCTGAATCCGAAGCCCGACCAGGTGACGATTGCCATCAACACCAATCAGATGAACATCTTCGAGCTGATGAATGCGGACGACGTGGCCGGCACCTCGCTCGCGCAGCCGGCCTACCAGGCTGCGTACTCCGAGATGACCATCCCGTCGGGTCCGGCCTTCGTCGCCGAGCACCTGCGGCGTCTACAAGCTGCCGGCATCCAGCCGCACTTCATGCTCGGTGATGCCGGCCAGCTCGAGACAGTCGAGCGGCTGATTCGCCGCGGCGTCTACACCGGCCCGCTGGTGCTCAACTGGGTCGGCATCGGCGGTGGCCTGGACGGGCCAAACCCCTGCAACATGATGGAGTTCGTTCGCCGCGTGCCGTCCGGTGCCGTGCTGACCATTGAAAGCCTGATGCGCCACGTGCTGCCGCTGAACACGATGGCCATCGCGCTGGGCCTGCACGTTCGTGTGGGCATCGAGGACAACCTCTGGGGCCGCAAGGGCGAACGCATGTCCAGCGCGCAGCAGGTCGAGCAGATGGTGCGCATCGCCCGTGAACTGCATCGCGAGGTGGCCACCGGGGACCAGGCCAAGCGGCTCTATCACATCGGCGAGCGATATGGCAGCGCCGATGAGACGCTGGCTCGACTCGGCTACGCCCCCAATCGGCAACCCGGCGAACGCGGCGTGCCGCTGCGCCTGGCCGCCTGAACCGCGCACCCCCCACGCCTTCAAACAGCCATGCAAACCCCCAAAACCCTGTCCTCACCCCACCGCCGGCGGGCACTGCTCGCTGCAGCCGGTGCCGTCCTTTCAATCGCGGCGTCCGCACAATCCGCAAGGCCGTTGTCGGACCAGCCCATTCGTCTCATCGTCGGCGCTCCGGCCGGCGGAACATCCGACTTCATTGCGCGGCTGCTCGGCGAGGCGATGAGCAAGGGCCTGGGGCAGCCGATCGTGGTCGACAACAAGCCCGGCGCCCTGGGAGCGATCGCGATCGAGGCGCTTCTCTCCGCACCGCACGACGGCCGCACGTACCTGCTGGCGGTGAACGGCTTGTTTTCGGAGACGCCGCACACCGTGAAGCCGAGATACAACCCGCTCCAGGACGTCAAACCGCTGGTCGAACTGGCCACGGGTGGCCTGGTGATGGTCGGCAACACGGCGCTGCCGCCGAAGGACATGGCCGAGATGGTGGCCTACGTCAAGGCCAGCCCGGGCAAGATCAACTTCGCCTCCTACTCGCCGGGCACCTTGTCGCACGTGATGGGTCTGTTGCTGAACAAATCCGCCGGCCTGGATATGCAGCACGTCGGCTACAAGGGAAGTCCGCCGGCGCTGCAGGACCTGATGGCTGGCCAAGTGCAGTTCATGTTCGATGGCCAGCCAACCTCGCTGCCACACATCAAGGCCGGCAAGCTGAGGGCCTTCGCAGTCAGTTCGCCCGAGCGCTCACAGGCGCTGCCCGACGTGCCGACGCTGGCCGAACTGGGCTACAAAGACATGACAAGGACCGCTTGGCAGGGTTTGTGGACGCTGCCTGATGCACCAGCCGCCGCGCAGCAGCGCGTGCGCGACGAGGCGCTCAAGGCGCTGGCGCTGCCGGCCATCCGTGACCGCCTGACGGGCCTGGGCATGAGCGTCAACACCGCCAAGCCGCCCACGCCAGAGGAAATGTCGAAGACGCTCGCCGCGGACTACAAGGCCATAGGCAAAGTCCTCGAGTCGGTGAACTACAAGCCTGAATGAGAGACAACGACATGGTGAACAAAAGCAGGACCCGCGCCGACCGCCTGGCCGGCAAGGTAGCACTCGTCACGGGCGCCGGCCCCGGCCTGGGCGGCGTGATCGCCGCGGCGATGGCCGACGAAGGCGCGCGCCTCGTGCTGTGCGACATCGATCCGGCGGCGCTCGATTACACGCAGTCGCGCCTGGAAGCACAGGGCAGCGAGTGCCTGGCGCTGCGTTGCGACGTGTCCGACAGCGCCGCCGTGGATGCGATGTTCGCGCAGTCGGTGCAGCGCTTCGGCGCGGTGGACATCCTGGTCAACAACGCCGCACGCGTGCCCACCTCGCCAGCCGAGGAAGCACGGCGCAACCTGCATTACCAGTACATGACCACGCCGATGCCCCGCCAGTCGCTGGGGATCGTCTCGTCGCTGTCGGACGACGACTGGCTCAAGTGGTGGGGCGTCAACATGCACGGGGTCTTCTACTGCACCCGTGCGGCGCTGCGCCTGATGGAGCCGAGGCGCTCGGGCAAGATCATCAACATCGCCTCGGTCGCCGGCCTCAGCGCGATGAGCACGCACAGCCCCGGCTATTCGGCCACCAAGGCCGGCGTGATCAGCCTGACCCAGACCACGGCGCTGGACGCCGCGGGCGCCAACATCTTCGTCAATGCGATCGCCTGCGGCGGCGTGCAGACACCGCCCTTCGAGGATTACCTTGCGCGGGCGACCGACGAGCAGAAGAACCGTCTGTTCCAGATGATGCCGCTCGGGCGCCTCGGCCGGCCCGAGGAATATGCGTCGCTCGCCGTCTACCTGGCATCGGACGAACACTATCTCGTCGGACAGGTGATCAGCCCGAATGGCGGCGCAGTGATCTGATGGCCGACTGGATACCGCTGATTGCGCTCGACGCCCTGTCCGAGGGGCGGGGCCGCCACGTCTGCACGGCCGGGCACGACCTCGCGGTGTTCAGGCTCGGCGACGTGGTCTATGCC
>NZ_JBFUCI010000249.1:0-9423 GCF_056405335.1 Variovorax sp. P1_H12_2 | reverse complement strand
CTGCTGGCCCTGCCGGCCTACGCCGCGCTGCTGGGCCTGCTGGCGGCGTTCGGCATCCTGACCAGCATGTTCGACGTCGCGATCAACACCGAGGCGGCGCAGCTCGAGCTTCGCAACGGCAAGCCGCTGATGAGCGGAATGCACGGCATGTTCAGCCTCGGCGGCATGGTCGGCGCCGTGACCGGCGGCGCGGCGCTGGCAGCCGGACTGGATCCGCAGCGGCACCTGATCGGCGTCGCCGCGGCGATGGCGCTGACCATCGCGCTGTCCGCCCGCGGGATGCTGCCCAGGGAAGCGACCGCCTTCGCGACGAGCGCCGGCAACGGCTTCAGGCTGCCGCGCAGCACCCTCGCCATGCTCGGCCTGCTGGCGGCGCTCGGCCTGATCGCGGAAGGTGCGATCTACGACTGGAGCGTGCTCTACCTGCAGCAGGAACTCGGCAGCCCGCAGCAGCAGGCCGCGCTCGCCTACGCGAGCTTTTCGGCGGCGATGGCGCTGGCCCGTTTCGGCGGCGATGCCATGCGGGCCCGCTTCGCGCCGGCGGTGCTGCTGCGCGGCAGCGCGCTGCTGGCCGCGGCATCCATGACGGTGGTGCTCGTGACCGACATGCCGTGGCTCGCATTGATCGGATTCGCTGGCGTCGGCGTCGGATTCGCCAACGTGGTGCCGATCCTCTTCGCGGCCTCGGCGCGGGTCCCGGGCGTGGAGCCGGCCCGCGGCATCGCGGCGGTGTCGGCCGCGGCCTATCTGGGCTTCATGGCTGGCCCGCCGGTGATCGGCTTTCTGGCCCAGGTCAGCTCGCTGACCCACGCGCTCTACCTGGTGGTGGCCTTCGCCGCGGCGCTCGCGGTGTCGGCGCGCTACAGCGATTCCTGAGATCTTGAACTAGTGCAGCGCGGGGGCGGTGCGCAGCGCGCGCACCGAGGCGTCGCCGAGGGCGGCGCCGAACTTCTTGGCCAGCTTCTCGGCCACGTTGTCGCGGCGCGTGTAGTCGATGACTTCCTCGGCCTTGATCACATCGCGGGCGACGAAATCGACGTTGCCGAGCGCGTCGGCCAGGCCCAGCTCGACCGCTTGCTGGCCGCTCCAGAACAGGCCGCTGAAAAGCCCGGGCGTGCTGGTCTTGAGCCGGTCGCCGCGGCCGCTCTTGACCACATCGATGAACTGGGTGTGGATCTGGTCGAGCATCTGCTGCGCGTGCGCCTTCTGGGCATCGTTCATCGGGCTGAACGGGTCCATGAAGCCCTTGTTGTCGCCGGCCGTCAACAGCCGGCGCTCCACGCCCACCTTGTCCATGAGTCCGGTGAAGCCGAAGCCGTCCATCAGCACGCCGATGCTGCCGACGATGCTGGCCTTGTCGACGAAGACCTTGTCGGTCCCGGCGGCAATGTAGTAGGCGGCCGAGGCGCAGGTCTCCTCGACCACCGCGTAGACCGGCTTGTTGTGCTTGGCGCGCAGCCGCTTGATCTCGTCATTGATGATGCCGGCCTGCACCGGGCTGCCGCCGGGCGAGTTGATCAAGAGCACGATGCCCTTGGCGCCGTCGTCCTCGAAGGCGGTCTTCATGGCCGCGACCACAAATTCGGCGCTGGCATCGGCGCCGGCGGCGATCTCGCCCTTGATCTCGATGACGGCCGTGTGCGCCGTGGTCTTGGCGGTCGCGGGGGTGCCACGCGACATCGCGAACCAGGCCAGGAAGATGAAGAAGGCCAGCCAGCTCAGGCGCACGAAGGTCTTCCAGCGGCGCGTGGCCCGCTGCTCGCGCAGCGACGCGAAAGCCAGTTTCTCGAGCGTCGCGCGCTCCCAGCCCGGTTGCTGCGCGGGGTCGTTCTTGGCCATGTTTGTCGTTGGGGTGGGCGCGGGGCGCTCGAAAGGCTCGAAACCCTCGGGTTCCGTGCGGTTGGATTCGGTCATGTCAAAAGGCCAGGGGCTGGAGGTTCCAGGCAGTATGCCAGTGGACCACGCCGTCATGCTCGCTGAGCGCGATCTTCACGAGCCCCCCGCGACAAGGGCCACCGGCGCACTCGCCGGTGTCCGGCCTGTACACCGCGCCGTGGGTCGCGCACAACAACCACTGCCCGCTGTCGTCGAAGAACCGGTCGGGCTGGAAGTCGAGTTCCATCGCGACATGGCTGCAGCGGTTCAGGTAGGCATGCGGCACGCCCTCGAATCGCACCGCGAAGGCCCGGCAAGTCTCGCCGCCGTGGATCACGTCGAAAGGCACGGCCCGGCCGCCCTCGACCAGGTCGGCGGCGTTGCACAGGGGGATGCACTCGCTCATGACGAGATTGTCAGGCGTTGTCGACCAGCCACTGCGACAGGCCGACCACCGAATGCGCGACGTGCAGCGGCGCCAGCGCATCGAATTCGCCCGGCTCGTGGGCGCCATAGCTCACCCCGACGCTTGCGCAGCCGGCGTTGATCGCGAGTTGCAGATCGTGCGTGGTGTCGCCGATCATCAGCGTCCGCTCGGCCGGCACCTCGAGCTCATCCATCAGTTCGAGCAGCATGCGCGGGTGCGGCTTGCCGAAAGTCTCGTCGGCGGTGCGCGAGGCGTCGAAACGATCGCGCAGCGCGACCGTGGCCAGCGCCTCGTTCAGGCCGCGGCGCGACTTGCCGGTGGCGACCGCCAGCTTGTGGCCGCGTACGCGCAGCGCGTCGAGCATCGGCAGCACGCCGTCGAACAGCACCAGGTCATCCTGGTGCTGCAAGTAATGGTGGCGGTAGCGGGCGCCGAGTTCGGCGTACCTCTCCTTGGGCACATCGGGCGCGGCGCGCGCGAGCGCCTCGGCGAGGCCGAGCCCGATGACCCAGGCGGCGTCGTTCTCGCTCGGCCTGGCGCCGCCGACGTCGACCACGGCGGCCTGGATGCAGCGCACGATGAGGCGCGTGGAGTCGTAGAGGGTGCCATCCCAATCGAAGGCGATCAGGTCGAAACGGCGGGGTCGGATGTCAGTCATGGGCTTGGACAAAAGGATGGGTGGCGAGTGCTTCGAGCGCAGCGGCGGGCATCAGCGCGTGCAGTTCGGGTGGCAGGTCGGCCTGCAGCGAGATGCGCTCGGCGCTCGCGGGGTGGGTGAACTGGAGCCGCCAGGCGTGCAGGAACATGCGCTTGAGGCCGAGCTTCTGCAAGATGCGGTTGCGCTCGAAGACGCCGTACTTGTCGTCGCCCGCGATCGGGTGGCCGGCCGAGGCGAGGTGAACGCGGATCTGGTGGGTCCGGCCCGTCTTGATGGTGACCGCCAGCAGGGAGAACTCCGCCCGATCGCCAGCGAGCGCGAAGCGCGCCAGCACCTTCACCAGCGTGACCGCGCGCATCGCGTCCGGATGGTCCTTGGCGACCACGCGAACCCGGCGCTCCCCCTCGGCGGCCCCTGCGGCCCCCGGCAGCAGGTACTTGGCGAGCGGCGCGTCGAGCACCTTCTTGTTGGCCGGCCAGTGGCCCTCGACCAGCGCCAGGTAGGTCTTGCCGGTCTCGCGCTCGCGGAACTGATCCTGCAGCGCAGTCAATGCGCTGCGCTTCTTGGCCACCAGCAGGATGCCGGAGGTTTCGCGGTCCAGCCGGTGCACCAGCTCGAGAAAGCGCGCTGCCGGCCGCGCCCTTCGCAGTTGCTCGATCACGCCGAAGCTCACGCCGCTGCCGCCGTGCACCGCAACGCCGGCGGGCTTGTCGATCGCCAGCAGGGCATCGTCCTCGAGCAGCAGCGGGAATTCGCGCGCCGGTGCGGCCGGCGTCCCGCCCTCCTCCGACCGGGCCGAGACCCGGACCGGCGGCAGCCGCAGCACGTCGCCCGCCGCCAGCCGCGACTCGGCCTGGGCGCGCCCCTTGTTGATGCGCACCTCGCCCGAACGGATGATCCGGTAGACGTGGGTCTTGGGCACGCCCTTGAGATGGCGGAACAGGTAGTTGTCCAGCCTTTGGCCGGCGGAATCCTCGTCGACCGTCAGAAAGCGAACTTCTGCCGCCGCGGGGGGCGCCTTCGCACCTATAATGTTTTTCACCAGCGCGGTCTTGTAAGTGCTTGATTAAACAGAAGTTTAGAGCACTGCAGGAAGCGCTGTGAGGTCGATGCCGCTTTGAGGCAGCGTCCGCAGGCCACGCGCAAGAGCGCAAGGCGGCGGCCCTGCTCCCGAGTCAAGCCGATGCCCACGAAACACCGATACGGAATACCCAGCCGGCAGGCTCCAAGCTGCCGGCGGATCGAAGCGAGTACCTTGTGTTGATGCTGCTGATTCAACTGATCCTGCGCTGGCTGATGCCGGCGAGCACAGGCATTGAATCGCCAGAAGTGCGTGCCACCACTGCGCCAACCGCTATAAAAAAGATAGCGAATCGACATCCCCTCGGGCTCGCCCCCATCCATGCGCCCCCACCCCGTCTGACATCGAGCTGACACTCGATGCGGTCATCCGCGCTCGCGCGGCGACCCCAGCAGCCTGGGCCGAGCGGCAATTCCTTCGTTTCGCGCGACGTCGTCCGTGCATCGTTAGGTCCGTCATGGACCGGTAGAACGATCGTAAAGACATAAGGACAACGCATCATGAAGCGGATGCTGATCAATGCCACGCAGGCCGAAGAACGCCGCCTGGCCATCGTCGACGGGCAAAAGCTCCTCGACTATGAAATCGAGATCGAAGGGCGCGAACAGCGCAAGGGCAATATCTACAAGGCGGTCGTGACGCGCGTCGAGCCCTCGCTCGAAGCCTGCTTCGTCGACTACGGCGAAGACCGCCACGGCTTTCTGCCGTTCAAGGAAATCTCCAAGCAGTACTTTGCCGAAGGGGTTTCGGCCAGCCAGGCCCGGATCCAGGACGCGATCCGCGAAGGCCAGGAACTGGTCGTGCAGGTCGAGAAGGAAGAGCGCGGCAACAAGGGCGCGGCGCTCACGACCTTCATCTCGCTGGCCGGCCGCTATGTCGTGCTGATGCCGAACAACCCGCGCGGCGGCGGCGTCAGCCGGCGCATCGAGGGCGACGACCGGGCCGAGCTCAAGGAGGCGATGGACCAGCTCGAGTACCCGAAGGGCATGAGCATCATCGCGCGCACTGCCGGCATCGGCCGCTCGGCGCCCGAACTCCAGTGGGACCTGAACTACCTGCTCAAGCTCTGGACCGCCATCGACGGCGCCGCCAAGGGCGCCAAGGGCGCCTTCCTGATCTACCAGGAGTCCTCGCTGGTGATCCGCGCGATCCGTGACTATTTCAATCACGACATCGGCGACATCCTGATCGACACCGACGACATCTACGACCAGGCGCAGCAGTTCATGGCGCACGTGATGCCCGAGCATGCAGCCCGCGTGAAGCGCTACCGCGACGACGCGGCCCTGTTCAGCCGCTTCCAGATCGAGCACCAGATCGAATCCGCCTACGCCCGCACGGTGCAGTTGCCGAGCGGCGGCGCGATCGTGATCGACCACACCGAGGCGCTGGTCTCGGTCGACGTCAACTCGGCGCGCGCCATCAAGGGCGGCGACATCGAGGAAACCGCGACCCGCACCAACCTCGAAGCCGCCGACGAAGTGGCGCGCCAGATGCGCCTGCGCGACCTTGGCGGACTGATCGTGATCGACTTCATCGACATGGACGAGTCGAAGAACCGGCGCGAGGTCGAAAGCCGCCTGCGCGACGCGCTGCGGCAGGACCGCGCCCGCGTTCAGTTCGGCTCGATCAGCAAGTTCGGCCTGATGGAAATGAGCCGCCAGCGCCTGAAGCCGGCGCTCAGCGAAGGCTCGTCGATCCCCTGCCCGCGCTGCGGCGGCTCGGGCCACATCCGCGACACCGAATCGAGCGCGCTGCAGATCCTGCGCATCATTCAGGAAGAGTCGATGAAGGACAACACGGCGGCCGTGCATGTCCAKGTGCCGGTCGAAGTGGCGTCGTTCCTGCTGAACGAGAAGCGCCCCGAAATCGCCAAGATCGAGCTCAAGCAGCGCGTGACCGTGCTGATGGTGCCGAACAAGACGCTCGAGACGCCCAACTACCGGCTCGAACGCCTGAAGCACGACGACCCGCGCCTCGACCACATCGAGGCCAGCTACAAGATGGCCGACGAGATCGAGGATCCGACTTCGGTCACGCGCCGTTCGCAGGAGCCGACCAACAAGCAGACCCCGGTGATCAAGGGCGTGCTGCCCGACGCGCCGGCCCCGGTGGCGGTGCCGAAGCCGGAAGCAGTGCGCCCGCCGGTGGCAGCGCCCGCCCCGGCACCGGTCGCACCCGTGGCAGCCCCTGCCAAATCGGCCGAATCCGGCCTCTTCGGCTGGATCAAGAGCCTGTTCGGCGCCACGCCGGTGCCTGCGCCGGCACCGGTGGTGATTCCGGTGGAAGCGCCGAAGCCGCGCCGCGAAGGCCGCGATGGCCGGGCCGGACGCGACGGTGAAGGCGCACGCACGGCGCGTGACGGCGAGCAGCGCCGCGGCGGCCGAGGCGAGGGTCGTGGCGGCCGCGACGGCGAAGGCCGTGGCGGTGAGCGCCGCGGCGGTCGCTCGGGCGAACGCCGGGACGGCGAACGCCGCGAAGGGCGCGAGGCCCGCGGGGAGGCCCGCACCGACAGCCAAGTGCGCGAGGCGCGCGAACCACGTGAGCCGCGTGAGCCACGCGAAGCCCGCGCACCGCGCGATGGCGAGCGTCGCGGACGCGGCGAGCGCCGCGATGGCGAAGCCCGCCAGGCGCCGGCCGAAAACGCCGACCTCCAGCTCGACAGCCAGGCGCTGGCGTCGAACCCGGCGATGAACGACGAGGCAGCCAGCCCATCGGAACGCGCGCCGCGCGGACGCGGCGAGCGCCGGGAACGCGGTGAACGCGGCGAGCGCAATGCCGAAGGTGCGCGCGAACGCAGCGCCGACACGGTCCGCGAAGCCCAGGGCGACGCCGCGCAGGAAGGCGCGTCGAACGAGCGTGGCGCACGCAGCGGTCGCGGCGAAGACCGCCCCCCGCGTGCTGAACGCGGTGATGGCCGCCGCGAGCGGCGTAACGACAGCCCGGCGCGACCCGTCGAGGCGGACACATCGGACGCCTCGATGCTCGAGGCCGGCACCGTCGGCGCCCTCTCGGCCGAAACCGGCGCCCCCGGCGACGAGCAGGGTGTCGAAGGCGCGCCGCGCCGCGACGGCGACGAACGCCGCGGCCGCTCACGCGACCGCTACGGACGCGATCGGCGCGAGCGTGGTCCGCGTGAAGACGCCGGGGAAGCGAACCTCGCCAGTCCCGACGCCACCCCGGCACCTGTCGAGGTCCCAGAGCGCGCCGTCCAGGCGGACATTCCGTCGGTGCCGGTTCGCGCGGAGCGTCCAGTCCAAGCCCCGGTGGCGCCCATCGCGGTCGAGGCCAAGGCCCCGTCCGCACGGGCGCTGCCGAAGGTCCAGCCCTTCGAGCTGCCGCTCGACGAGCTCGCCCAGGTGGCCGAAGGCTCGGGCCTTCACTGGGTCAATTCGGACGCCGACCGCATCGCCGAGGTCCGCGCCGCCATCGCCGCCGAGCCCAAGCCCGTGCACGTGCCCCGCGAGCGCCCGCCGGCGATCGTGATCGACGACAGCCCGCTGGTGCTGGTGGAAACCCGCCGCGACCTGGGATCGATGGCGCTGCCCTTCGAAGAGGCTGCGCGCGGCGCGAACGCCTCGCATTGAGGTCACGGGGAGGCGCAATGCCTCCCCGCTCTCCCCCAGGGGTCCCAGGGCGGCTCCCGCCCGCGCGGCGGTCCCGCCGCCCGTTCCTCGAGGCCGCCACTCGCGCGGCCTCTCCTCACTTCAACACCGTTCGTTTCTGAGGGCCTCCACGGCCCGGCGCCAGCCTGAGCGCAACGCAGTCGCCGATGACGGGGGCCGGGCTGAAAGCGCCAACCGATGAAAACTTCGGTATTAGTTCTCAAAATCATAAACGGCGTGTGCAAACAACACCTGGGCACCCATTCGCATTAACATTTTGTCATACAAAAGGACTACACTTCTCCGCAAGATGCTGCAGTGCACCAAGGTGGCTCGTCGGGCCCCTGACAGAGGGCGGCAGCCTACGCCGTTTGGCGGACGATGTACGGCTTTTGTTGACACGACACGGGCTGCGACATATGTTCAAATTCTTGCCGATAGTAGTAAAGCGTTACACTGCCACGCTTAAAGCTTAAAGTTTGAGGCAGCACCCGACACGGGGGGATTTCAGATGTTTCGTTCCGATTCGACCGCCAACGGCAACGTCGTTCGACGCTTTTCCCCGGACGGCGGCGGCCCGTCCGCAGCACCCGTTCAGGCGCGGCCGCGCCGCCTGTCGCTCTTCGAGCGCATCGTGAAACGCTCCCTCGACATCGTCGGGGCCCTCTTCTTCTTCGCTGTCTTCGGCCCGCTCTATCTGCTGGTTGCCTTGGGTGTGCTCATCAGCATGGGACGCCCGGTTCATTTCTGGCAGACYCGGCTCGGCGAGAGCGGCCGGCGCTTCCGTTTCTACAAGTTCCGCTCGATGGTGCGTAACTCGGACGACGTGCTGGACGAGTTCCTGAGTCGCAGCGACATGGCGCGCACCGAATGGAACACCTTCCAGAAGCTGGAAAAGGACCCCCGCATCACGCCGATCGGCCAGTTCATCCGCAAGCTCAGTCTGGACGAGCTGCCGCAGTTCTGGAACGTCCTCAAGGGCGACATGAGCCTGGTCGGCCCGCGCCCCTGCATGGAGCGCCAGCGCAGCCTGTACGGCAGGGGCTGGGAGCACTACTGCGCGATGCGCCCCGGGATCACCGGCCTGTGGCAGGTCAGCGGGCGCAACCGGCTCTCCTACGCCCGCCGGGTCGAACTCGACGTGGAGTACGTCAGCAACTGGTCCTTGTGGCTCGACATCAAGATCCTGCTGAGGACCGTTCGCGCCGTGATCACCGGCGAGGGTTCGAGATGACACAGATCCAGCCGGTCGTTCTGTGCGGTGGCAGCGGCACCCGGCTGTGGCCGTTGTCGCGCAAGACACTGCCCAAGCAATTCGCCCCGCTGGTGGGCAACAAGAGCCTGCTGCTGCTCACGCTCGAGCGCCTGCGCCTGCTCAACCCGGAAGTGACCTGCGTGGCGGCGGAGGAGCATCGTTTCCTGGTCCAGGAAGGCATCGACGCTGCCCATGTGAGCGGCAAGCAGTTGCTTGAGCCGGTGGCGCGCAATACCGCCGCCGCGATGTCGGCGGTGGCCCTTCAGGCCGACCCGGAGCAGTTGCTGCTGTTCGCGCCCGCCGAT
This sequence comes from Variovorax sp. P1_H12_2, assembly GCF_056405335.1. Lineage (NCBI taxonomy): Bacteria > Pseudomonadati > Pseudomonadota > Betaproteobacteria > Burkholderiales > Comamonadaceae > Variovorax > Variovorax sp. P1_H12_2. The sequence goes on along the minus strand of NZ_JBFUCI010000249.1, from coordinate 217 downwards.
CACCACATTCCGGAACCGGAGCGGTTCGTCGCCACGATCCTGAAGGGCGTGCCGGCCGCCATGGCGGGATACCTCGTGACCTTCGGCGTGGAACCTTCTTTTCCCAGCACCGCCTATGGCTACATCCGCCAGGGCGAGAAGCTCGATGCCGCGCTGGGCGAGGAGGCAGGCCATGCGGTCGCGGCCTTCATCGAAAAGCCGACGGTGGACCGTGCCG
>NZ_JBFUCI010000248.1:0-9441 GCF_056405335.1 Variovorax sp. P1_H12_2 | reverse complement strand
GTGGCCCTACTGCCCAAGTCTTTCACTGGATTGAGACGGGCGGGCGTCGTCTACAGGTCTCTGGTCGAGGGCGAAGAACTGGCTGTCGGTATCGGGCTCGTTACGCGCAGGGACCGGCAAGGAATGCGCGACATACTGACCGCGGTGGCAGGAACATGCGGACAGCCGTAGTCGGYCATCACCCGCCGTTCAATGTGGCTGCCAAAAAGCAGTCGCTCGACGCCGCTCTCGCCCCAGAGCTGCCCACCTTGGCGGCAACATCGGGCCACCCAGCTCAACAGATCAACGATTCAATGATTCTTTCTATTGCCTGCGGCGCTGAAATGGCACTTCAGTCAGGGCCAGCCGACACCGGGGATGTCCACCGTCGCCGCGAGCAACTGGCCGGTACCGGCCATGTCATCCATGCGATCCATACCGAACCAGCGAGCGGCGGCGATCAAGAGGGTCTTGCGATCAGGACCGCCGAGCATGCAAGCGAATGCGCCGCGATCGAGTTCGATGCGTTGCTGGACTGTTCCGCCTTCACGGACTCGCACACAGCATTTGTGAGGCACGTCGGCGTACCAGACACAGCCTTGTGCATCGACGCAAATGCCGTCTGGCGTTCCCTCACCAAGGTCCGCCCAAATCCGGCGTCCTGACAACACGCCGTCGGCCGCAATGTCGAAAGCGGTCAGGCGTCGGCCGTGCGACTCCGCAAGGATCAACGTCCTGTTGTCCGGGGTAATCGCCATTCCGTTCGGGAAAGCAAATCCCTCCGCGAGGGACCGCACCTTGCCATCGGGCGTCACGACCAACAGGCATTCACCGTTCACGTAAGCATTGCCACGGCCGTCCACGACGATCTCATTCCACAAGCCCTTCGAGAAGGATGCCAGGTCGGCGTAGGTTGCCAGCGCGCCGTCCGAGTTCTGGCGGACGAGTTTGCCGGCGCGCGACGAGACGAACAGCAAGCCGCCGTCAGGCAGGAAGTCGAACGAGAGTGGTGGCGCGGGTGCTTGTACGACGGTTTTGGGCGCACCGTCGTCATTGCCAAGTGACATGATCTCGCCAGCAGTCCAGTCAGCGAACCACCATCGTCCGTTGTGCCACCGGGGCGACTCCACCAGACCCCGATCGCCAGCTAGATGTATGAGCTCGGAAGGTGGTTGCGTCATGTTGGCCTCTCACGGATCGTTCCATTGTCTGCCTCATGCTGCGTTCCTGCCGGAAAGCGCCGTTCGAGCGGCGATCTCCAAGGCATGGCGTTCAGCAGCTTCGATGAAGGTCAGCTTCTTCTGATGCTGAAGGACGGCAACGGGCCCGGAACGGCTGTTCGCGCCCTGGGCCCGCCGGCGGCTCGTCCCCCGTCCGCGCGGCCCGGAGAATTCAGAGATGGGTGAAAAACCCTCGAGTAGCCTGGCAGATCTGTTTCCTAACCCCTTGTTGCGAGTCGCCTCGGGATTCCATCCTGGGTGCCGATCGACAACTTGGCCCTGCCTTGGCCGGTTGCAGGATGCCGGCCTTGTCCTGGCTGGCGCCAGGCGCAGGAAGAGCGCACTGTCCTTTTGCCGGACCCACTCGCGCACCGACCAGCGTTCGCGCAGCGCCTGCTGTTCATAGAAGCCCCGCTCCAGCGGGTCGTCGATCTTCAGCAGCTCGACGATGTGCGACCCCGAATTCGGCCGCCGGATCCTATTGGGGGATGACTCTCGGTCTCGATGCGTATTGAGTTCTATCTAGAAATTACCAGCTTGACCTGGCGAGCGAGGCCCGAGCGCGGGACCGGGGTCGCCGTTCGCGGGATCGTTGGGCGCCATTACGTGGTCAGTGCCAGTTCAATGAACCGAGTGCCCGCGCTCAGGCCGCAACCGTCTCCTTCACCGGCCAGTCGCGCAACTTACCGGGGTTAAGTAACCCCAGTGGATCGAAGCGCTTCTTCACCTCGATCACTTCCGGCGGCAGCGGCCCGCCGGCCTTGCCGTCTTCCACGATGTTCACGTGCGGGTTGTTGATGTGCACATTGTGGGCACGGTGGATGTCGATGATCTCGTTCAACCGCTCCTCGGTGCTGAAGCGTACCAGTTGCAGACCGCTGCAGGTCAAGAGGCCGGCCACGTTGCGCAGGAACTCGACGTGCATCATCACCTCGCCGCCCAGCAGCTTCTCCATCTCGATGATCTGCTCGACATGCTTGCCCGGAATGAACCCGCTCTGCAGGTAGGTCAGCGTCGGATCGATCTTCAGCGAATGCAGCGTCGTGTGGTTCCAGGTGAACTCCATCAGCGTGCGGTTGCTCTTCTGCACCTCGGCAGCGGTCTTGCGGTAGCCCACGATGCCACCGTGCGCCTCCACTAGAAGCATCATGGCGGGCTCGCCCGACTCGGCCACCAGCGACAGCACCGTGTGGCAGCCCTTCGGCAGGTGCGCTGCCAGTTGCGTGAGGTGGTCGGAAATCGGCGCGGCAAAGAAAGTGACGCCGCGCTTCACGATTCCTGGCGAATTTGCCAGCTTGTCCGCAAAGTTCAGCGCATTCTCGAAGCTGTCGAAGGTCACCAGCGTCTCGAGCCACGGGTGAGCGGGCGCCAGCGCGATCTCCAGCTCCAGCACCAGGCCGTTGGTGCCCCACAGGTGATGCATGCGCATGGCGTCGGGACCGCGTAGCTCGACGATCTGCGGCTCGGCTTCGATAGTCATCGCACGGATGCCAATGATATTTCCCGACGCACCCAGCGGTCCGTAGTTGATCGAGCCCACGCCGCCGAAGCCGCCGCCGAACAGTCCGCCGAGTGTGGCGCTGCGATAGGTCGAGGGTACGCAGCGCATCTCCTGGCCGGTGGGTTTCGTCTGCTTCTCCAGCTCGCCCAGGCGGATACCGGCCTGCGCGCGTGCCACGCCGGGCTGCACCCACAGGCAGGCGTTGTAGCCCGTCATGTCGAGCACTACGCCACCGGCCAGTGGCGTAGTCTGGCCGTAGTTTCCGGTGCCGCTGCCGCGGATGGTGATGGGCACGTTGCGACGCGCACAGGCGCCCACCACGGCGCGGATCTCTTCCTCGGTGCGCGGGCGCACCACCACGTCGGCGCGCTTGCCCTTCAACTGGCGCGTGAGTACTGGGCTGAACCAGAAGAAATCCTGCGAGAGTCGCGTGACGCGGCCTTCGTCGGTGATCCAGTCGAGGTCGGGGAGTTCGAGCAGCAGTTGCTCGATGGAGGAAACAGGAGCGTTCATGGTCAAGTTCAATCCTGGGAAAGTTCGCTCGCGTGCCACGAGCCGAGCGCCAGCTTGGYGAGCCAGGCCATCAGCACGAAGAGCGCGACACCGGTGAGGGAAATGAGCAGCAGGGCCGCGAACATGCGCGGAATGTTCAGCTGGAAGCCCGCCTGCAAGATCTGGTACGCCAGCCCCGCGCCCGAGCCGCCCGTGCCGGCCACGAATTCGGCCACCACCGCGCCGATCAGCGCGAGGCCGCTGGAAATGCGCAGCCCGCCGAAGAAGTAGGGCAGCGCGCTCGGGATGCGCAGGCGCACCAGTTGCTGCCAGCGCGTGGCGCGGTTCAGCTTGAAGTAGCTCTGCAGGTCGGGGTCGATGCTGCGCAGGCCCAGCGTGGTGTTGCTGATGATCGGGAACAGCGCGACCAGCGCCGCGCAGACCACCATCGCGGCGGTCGGGTTCTTGACCCAGATGATGATCAGCGGCGCGACCGCGACGATCGGCGTCACCTGAAGCAGTACCGCGTACGGGAACAGCGCGGTCTCGATCAGCTTGCTCTGCACGAACAGGAAGGAGATCAGCACGCCGGCGATGGTGGCGACCACGAAGGACAGCACGGTGATCTTGAGCGTCACGAGCAGGGCCATGCCGAGCGGCACCCAGTCGGTGACCAGGGTCTGCATCATCAGGTAGGGCGATGGCACCAGGTAGGGCGGCAGCTCCATCGCCGTGACCAGGCCCTGCCAGAGCGCGATCAGCACCACGCCGACCAGCAGCGGGTACATCACGCRCTGGACGCGCGGCTGCTGGAGCAGCGGAATGCGGGCCGGCTGCTTCTTCAGCGTCGGCTTCGGCGCAGGGCGCGGTCTGGTGGGCGTTGCTGGTGGGGTCATCGTCGTCGTTCCCGCGGCGCTTGTCGGTGCCAGTGCGCTCATGCCTGCACCTCGTCGTGCGCGCTGCTGGCGCGCAGCAGGCTGTCCTGCAGCGTCTTGGCGTAGCGGCTGAACTGCGGCGACACCATGAAGTCGGCGCTGCGCGGATAGGGCTCGTCGATGCGGAACTGCTCGACCACGCGGCCCGGGCGCGCGGCCATCATCACGACGCGGCTCGACAGGAACACCGCCTCGTGGATCGAGTGGGTGACGAAGATCACCGTGAGCTTCTTCTTGCGCCAGAGGTCGAGCAGTTCGGCGTCGAGCTTGTGGCGCGTGATCTCGTCGAGCGCGCCGAAGGGCTCGTCCATCAGCAGCAGGTCGGGCTGCGTCACCAGGCCGCGCGCGATCGACACCCGCATCTGCATGCCGCCCGACAGGGCGCGCGGCAGGGCCGAAGCGAACTTGTCCAGGCCGACCAGTTCGAGCGCCTCGGCGACGCGCTCCTCGGCCTCCTTGCGCGGCACGCCGGCGAGGTCGAGCGGCAGCCGCACGTTGGTGCGCACGCTGGCCCAGGGCATCAGGGTCGGCGACTGGAACACGAAGGCCATGCGGCGGCCGCTCTCGTCGATCTGCGCCACCGGCTTGCGCCACACCAGCAGCCGGCCGTCGGTCGGCTCGAGCATGCCGGCCACCATCTTGAGCAAGGTGCTCTTGCCGCAGCCCGAAGGCCCGAGCAAGGTGACGAATTCGCCTTCGGCGATGCTCAGGTCGACCGGCAGCAGCGCCTGGGTGCCGTTCGGATAGGTCTTCTCGGCGGAGAGCACCTCGACCGCCGGGACGGTGAAGCGCGGCTGCGGCGGCAGCGTGTAGGAGGCGGATTCGGTGTCGTTCATGCGGGGCCTTTCGAGAGGGCGCCGAAGCGCCCGGTGTGTCAGGGCAGGACCTTGGCGTCCTTCACGAAGTCGGTCGTGTAGGTCTTGGCGATCTCGACCTTGGCGGGGTCGAGCAACTTGGCGGAGACCAGGAAGTCGTAGCTGGCCTTGGCGCGCGCATCGGTGATGACGCCGATGCCCTGCGTGGCCGCGTCGCCGCCCGTGACCATGCCCATCTCCTTGAGCTTGGCGACGCTGTAGGCGAGCTGGTCGTCGGTCATGTTGGGGTTGTCCTTCTTGATCAGCGCGTTGGCGGGAGCGGGATCGGCGAGGTAGCTCTTCCAGCCCTCGGCCGAGGCCTTGACGAAGGCCGCCACCTGCTTGCTGCGCTCCTTGACGGTCTTGTCCATGCACGAGACCGTGGTCGCGTAGGCCGGGAAGCCGTGGTCGCTGAACATCAGCACCGTGCTTTTCACGCCGGCCTTCTGGATGGCGTAGGGCTCGGAGGTCAGGTAGCCCTGCTGCGCGGCGTTCTTGTCGGCGACGAAGGGCTGGATGTTGAAGGTGTAGGGCCGGGTCTGCTCGTCGGTGAGCCCGAACTTGGCCTTGAGCCAGGGCCAGTAGYCGCGGTTGGCCTGGGCGCCGATCAGGATCGTCTTGCCCTTGAGGTCCTCGAACTTCTTGACGTCGTCGTGCGCGATCAGCACCTGCGGGTCCTTCTGGAAGAAGGCCGCGACGTTGACCACCGGCACGCCGCCTTCGCGCACCTGCATCATCTGGATGTCGCTTGAACCCATGATGCAGTCGGCCTGGCCGGCGGCCATCATCTGCGTGATGTTGACCTGCGGGCCGCCCATCTTGATGGTCACGTCCAGGCCGTACTTCTTGTAGATGCCCTGCGCCACGGCCTGGTAGAAGCCGCCGTGCTCGGCCTGCGCGTACCAGTTGGTCATGTAGGTGAACTTGTCTTCGGCCTGCGCGGGCGCGGCGGCGAGGAAAGCGATGGCGGCGGCGCCGGCCAGGGACAGTGCGAAGGAGCGCATGGGATGACCTCTCGAGGGCTGGGGTGAAGTGAAGAAAGAAAAATGTGTGAACGGGTCGGATTCAAGTARCAGGCTCAGGCGGGAGCGAAGCTCTGCTGGACGAAGCCCTGCTGGTGGCCGCGCTCCCAAGTGGCTTCCTCGCGCACGAGCCAGCGCAGCGCGTGGAGCTCGGTCAGCGCCTGCACCCAGCTGTCGGACAGCGTGTCCAGGATGGCTTCGCCCTGCTCGCGCGTGGCGGTAGTCGGGTCGCCGATGACGCCGCTGGGGCCGAAGTCGCGCGCGGTCCAGGCGCACGCCGGGCGGCCGTCGGCCGACAGCAGCTTGATGGGAAAGGGCGGCGGAAAGTTGGCCACCGCGCGCTCCATATGCACCGTCTCGGGCGCGAGTGCGAGCATCAGCGCGGTCTCGGAATGGCCCGCGTGCATCGCGAGCTTCTTCTCCTGCTCGCTCACCTGCTTGCTCGCGGCGCTCGGCAGGCGCGACACGCCGTACGGCACGATCACGAAGTCGCCATGGCGCAGGCGCAGTTCGCGCGCCGCCATCTCCAGGACCTGCGGCTGGCCGCCGTGGCCGTTGGCGAACAGCAGCTTGCGAAAGCCCGAGCGGTAGACCGACTCGCCGATCTCGATCACGGTGGACAGCAGCGTGGTGCCGGTCAGCGTCATGGTGCCGGGAAAGTGCAGGTGTTCTTCCGACTTGCCGTAGGTGATGGTCGGCAGTGCGAAGGCGCGCACGTCGGCCGGCAGCTTCTCCAGCGCCTTGCCCATCACGCCCGAGCTGATCACGCTGTCGACCGAGCACGGCAGGTGCGGGCCGTGCTGCTCGATGGCACCGCAGGGCAGCACGATGACGGTGTTCTCGCGGTCGGGCAGCGCGGCGATTTCGCTCCAGCTCAGATAGGGCAGGAAGCGGTGGGGCGGGATGTAGCCGTGGAGCATGGGTGTCCTTGTGGTTCGTTACCGGGGAAGGAAGGGGGTGGCGTCACCGCGGGTCACGCGGCCGTCGCGCAGCACTATGCGGTTCGCGGTGCGCGAGGGCCAGCCGAAGCGGTCGGCGTCGGTGAAGAGCACGAGGTCGGCGGATGCGCCTTCCAGCGTTGGCCGTGCAGGTGCGCGCTCGCGCCGCAGCCAGTCGCCGCGGCACAGCGCCTGCGACCAGGTGTCGAAGGGCTCGTCGAGCTGCGCCACCAGCGCGGCCGTGCCCAGCGCYTCSACSGGGTCGAAGCTGCCGAGSCGRCAGAACGGGTCCTGCACGTTGTCGCTCGCAAACAGCAGCGGAATGCCGCGYTCGCGCGCCTCCTTCACCAGCGTGAGGCCRCGCTGTCGCGGCGTGCGGCCGGTGACGGCGTCCTGAAGCAGCAGGTTGGTGGCGGGCAGCGACACCACGGTGATGGGGGCGCGCGCCACGGCGTCGAGCGTGGCCAGGGCCTGCGCCTCGGGCTGCGCCGCCAGCGCGCAGATGTGGCCGCAGACCACGCGGCCTTCGTAGCCGATCTCGCGCAGGATGCGGGCCGTGGTCTGCAGGCCGACGGCCGCGGCGTTGAGCTCCTCGTCCACATGCAGGTCGATGTCGAGATCGAAGGCCAGCGCCGACACCAGCAGGTTGCGCAGCGCGTTCTCGCTCCAGTTGGTGGAGTGCACAAAGCCCCCGAGCAGCGCGTGCGGTCCGGTGGCCTTCACCTGTTTCGCGAGGTGCAGGGCTTGCGCAGCATCTTCGAACAGCGGCAGCTTGATGAGGCTCACCTGCTCCAGGCGCACCTTGCCGGCCCATTCCTGCGCCAGCTCGGCCATCACGGGCCAAGCCATGGGCAGCGATTCGGGCTCCCACCAGTCGACGTGCGTGCGCACGTGCGTGGTGCCACATTCCCAGGCCCACTGCAGGCCGCGCGACGCGCGCTCGTGGACGTCAGCGGGAGTCCAGTGCGCACGGTCGGCCAGCATCGCGTCGATGGCGCCGAGCAGCCCGGGCTGCACCTGCTTCATGCGCGGCAGGGTGAAGGCCTTGTCGAGGTGCGTGTGGGCGTCGACGAAGCCGGGCAGCACCAGCGTGCCTGCGAGATCCCAGCCCGTGGTGGGTGCGCCGACGCCGGTTGCGGGGCGGACCGACTGCACGCGGCCGGCTTCGATGGCAATGCGTGCGAGCACCGGCACGCCGTTGCGCTGCGGCCAGTCGGCCGGCAGCAGCCAGCGCGGCAGCCGCACGTTGTCCAGGACCGTGGGCGCGTTCATGCGAAGCGCGCCATCGCCTGGCCGACGCGCGCCATGAAGCGTCTGAGCTGGGGCTCAGTCGCCACATTCATGTGGTAGTGGGCGTGGTAGTCCACCTTCGCGCCCTGGCCGGTGAGCCGCTTCATGTACCGCGTGACGATCTTGCGCGGCGGGTCGCCCATGTACATGGCCACCCAGCGGGGCCGACCGTAGGTGACCACGGCGCTGATGCGCTTGATGTGCGTGAGCATCGGCTTGACGTTGGCCGGGTCGCTGATGTCGAAGGCCACGCCCGGCATGAAGAGCCGGTCGAAGTAGCCCTTGAGCATGGCCGGCAGGCCGAAGCACCAGGTCGGAAAGCAGAACACGATGCCCTCGGCCCACTGCAGCCGCTCCACGTAGGGCTTCAGCGGCAGTTGGTTGGCGGGCACCTCGTGGTAGCCCAGGCGCTCCTCGCGCGAGAGCACCGGGTTGAAGCCCTTGGCGTAAAGGTCGCAGTCGTCCACCTCGTGCCCGGCGGCGCGCAGGTTCTTCAGCACCTGCTGGTGCAGGCTGGCATGGAAGCTGGTTTCGACCGGATGGCAGTAGACGACGAGCACGCGCATGATGATTTGTTTGACCGCTCAATCAGAGCAAGTGGTCAGACTCATGCAAACGACGTGCCAGCGCGGGTGCACCGGAAGGGTGCCGCACTCCGGGGCGACGGCCCGGACCGGGCTATTCGAGCGCGCGATCGATCACGTAGCGCCAGCCGCCGGCGGCGGAGGGTGCCACGCGCAGGCCGCTCAAGCCTTGATGCCGCAGCCGTTCAGCACGAAGGCCACCAGCTCGCGCGCGACCGACTCGCGGTCGATTGGCGCCTCGGGCGGCAGGCCGAGCATCACGCGCGTCTGGATCGCATAGTCGGCGTAGCTCTGGGTCATGGCCCAGATGTGCATCAGCAGCATGCGCGCGTCGAGCGGACGCATCTGCCCGCGCGCGATCCAGCCGTTGATCACGTCGAGTTTCTTCTGTGTCCAGGCGCGCGCGTTGGGCCAGTAACGGTCGAGGTTGCGGCCGCCGTCGAGCACCTCGCGCGAGAAGATGCGCGACATCTCGGGGTTGTCGAAGGCGTGGTCGAGCTTCTTGCGGATGTAGTCGCCGAGCACCGTGGCCGGGTCGCTCGCATCCTCGAACGAGAACACGACCTTCCAATCGTGCAGCACCTGCATCAGCAGTTCCTCGTAGAGTTCTTCCTTGCCCTCGATGT
>NZ_JBFUCI010000247.1:0-9450 GCF_056405335.1 Variovorax sp. P1_H12_2 | reverse complement strand
GCGCAGCGACGGACTCGGCCGATGACGCCGCCGAACCGGCATCGGGCCGGGCGGGCGCAGCGCTCGGCGCGGGCACCGGCGGCGAAGGCGCGCTTATCGGCGCTTCGGGATCGAGTCCTGACCGGGGCACCGGTTCGCGCTGCCAGAGCAGGGCCGCCAGCACCGCCAGCAGCACGGTCGCGAAGACCGCGCGCCAGGGCATGCGGTTGCGCTTGGCCTCCGCTCCGCCGTGGTCCGCGGCACGGCGCCACCACGGGCGGGCCGCTCGTTCCAGTTCGGCCGCATCGGTGTCCGGGTCGGTCGCGCCGATGGCATCGTGCGCCCTCCTCAGGATCGCCTTGCGCAGCCGCCAGTCGGGCACGGCACTGTGGTCGGGCGCATGCGCGAGCGCGCGCCGCAGGTGCTCGTCGCGCAGATCATCGGTTTCGTCCGGCATCGGGTTCATGCGCGCCGCCCCAGCACCGACAGGTAGCGCTCCATGCAGCCGCGCAGCTTCTTCAACCCGTAGCGCAGGCGGCTGCGGACCGTTTCGAAGCCGATGTCCAGGGTGGCGGCCATCGCCTCCACCGTGAAGCCGTCTTCGTGGTGCAGCAGGAAGGCGGCGCGCTGGTCGTCCGGCAGTTCGTCGAGGCAGGCCAGCAGGCGCCTCCCGGCGGCGCGCCAGAACGCCAGCTCCTCGGCCGACGGGTGCGCGGCATCGCCGACCGCGGCGCTGTCGCGCAGCAAGCCGCGGCTGAAGAGCTGCGCGGCCTCGAGGCCGTCGCCGTCCTCGTCGTGGGCATAGAAGGCGACCTCGCGGCCGCTCATGCGCAGCCGGTCCATCGCGACGTTGTGCGCGATCGTGAAAGCCCAGGTGCGCCAGGTGGCCCCCCGCGGCGAAAAGCTGTCTCGCGCGGCGACGATCCGCATCCAGGTCTCCTGGAACACCTCGTCCGTTTCGGCCGCAAGCCGCATGCCCAGCAGCCGCCGGACAAAGCGGTACAGCGCGCTTTCGTGGCGCGCGTAGAGCACGTCGAAGGCGCTGGTGTCGCCGCCGGCATAGGCCAGCATCAACTGGTCGTCCGGCATGGCATCGAGGGCGTCGGAAATCGCGGCGGGCGAAAGCATCGGCAGATTCTCACCTCACCTTCTACGGACCGGACCGTCGCCTGGAGTTGTCAGCCGTTCGAGTGAGCGACGAACTCGCGAAACTTCCGCGGGGCGGCTGAAGGCGGTTTTGAACAGGCTATAATCCTGGGCTCGGCTCTTTAGCTCAGTCGGTTAGAGCGATGGAATCATAATCCACAGGTCCGCGGTTCGAGTCCGTGAAGAGCCACCAAAAATCAAGAAGGCCCCGTGAGTCAACGACTTGCGGGGCTTTTCTTTTTCAACGCCCGGATGCCTGTTCCTTCGGACGCCAGCCGCTGAGAAACTCTGCCAGCTTGTTCTCGGGCTGCCAGGTGACGACGACCGGCGTCGGCGCTGGCACCAAGGTCGTCGAGGCATCGCCTGACGCCGCGGTCCGGGTGCCGCCCTCGCAGCCGGTCAACGACGCCGCCAGGATCACGAGGCCAGGGAGTACACGCCCGCATGTCTTTTTCACAGTCTTCTCCTCGGTTGCTCCGAGGCGAGTGTAAGCTTTTGTAGCTACAAAGTTCTACTTTCAAGCTTGCGCCGAGACGGGCTCGAAGGCAGGGGCCTCCGCCCGGGCGAGGACTTCCTGCAGGATCGCCGGCAACTCGAACATCGCGCGGTTCTGCACCTTGCGCGTCGCCGCCTGGTAGCGGTCCAGTTGGCCGGTCAGTTCATCGACCGCCTGCGCCACCCGGGCGAAGCTGCTGCAGACCAGCCCCACGCCCTGCTCGCGCACCCACTGGGCGTTGTAGCGTTCCTGCGGCAGCGTCCAGCGGTTGCGGACCACGATCACCGGCAACTGCATCTGCACCGCCTCGCTCAGGCTGCCCGGGCCGGGCTTGCCGATGAAGAAGTCCGCCAGGCGCATGTAGTGGGCGATGTCGGGCGTGAATTCCAGCACCAGCCGGGGCGCCCGCGCCGGCAACGCGCGCAGCGCCCGCGCGAGCGCGGCGTTGTGGCCGCAGGCGAGGATGAGCGGGGTCTCGGGCAGGCGCTTCGCGATCCCGAGCATCGCCTTCGAGCCCTGGCCGCCGAACAGCACGATGCCGGTCGGCCGATCCGCATCGAGCCCCAGCCGGCGGCGTTCGGCGGCGCGGTCGATCGTGGGCAGCGCATGGAAGGCCGCGCGCMTCAGCATGCCCGAGCTGGCGTGGATCCGTTCGTCCGCATAGCCGGCCGAGCGCGCCTGCTGGACCGCCTTCGGCGAGCCGCAGACCAGGTGCTGGTCCAGCCCCTTCTCGATCCAGAAATGCGGCGGGTGATCGGCCAGGTCGGTCAGCACGGTCACGTAGGGAACGCCCGGCAGCGTCGAGGCCAGCGACTCGCACAGCGCGCGGTTGAAGTTCGGGATCAGCGACACGACCATGTCCGGCTCGGTCGCCAGCCAGTACTGCTGCAACGGCCGGACCAGCGCCGCATGGCTCCATCGGATCATGCCCTGGAGCAGCTTGAGTTCCTGCGCCAGTCCCAGCGTCCAGCCGCGTGCGAGCCGCTTGTTGTAGACGTCCTCGGGGTCCATGCCGGTCAGCTTGCGGAAGCTGTCTCTGGGGTCCAGCACCTCGCGCAGATTGACCCGCCGCACGGTCCACGGCAGGCCGGCGCGCTGGATCGCGGCCTCCAGCGCCAGCGCCGAGGCGCGGTGTCCGCCGCCGGCGTTGAAGTAGACCAGGTCGACGGTCCGGGCGCCGGCCATCCCGGTCATGCGTGCACCGGCGCACGCCGCGAAGCCGCAGTGCCGACACCGGACCGGGCCGGCAGCTGTCCGGACCAGTGCAGGATCTCGAGCGAGYCGTCGGCGTGTTCGGCCAGCGCGGTCAGGCTCTCGACCCAGTCGCCGTCATTGGCATAGAGGATGCCGTCGATGTCCCGGAGTTCTGCGTGGTGGATATGGCCGCAGACCACGCCCTGCACGCCGCGCCGGCGGGCCTCGCGCGCCACCGCGCTCTCGAAGTCGCCGACGTAGCTGACCGCCCGCTTGACCTTCTGCTTGAGGTACTTGGACAGCGACCAGTAGGGCAGCCCCATGCGTGCACGCAGCGAGTTGAGATGCCGGTTCAGCTTGAGGGTGAACTCGTACAGCGAATCTCCCACGTGGGCCAGCCACTTGGCGCACTGGATCACGCCGTCGAACAGGTCGCCGTGCATGACCCACAGCTTGCGGCCGTCGGCGGTCTCGTGGATCCATTCCTCCGCGACGTCGATGCCGCCGAAGTTGTGGTGCAGGTACTTGCGCGCGAACTCGTCGTGGTTGCCCGGGATGAAGATCACCCGCGTGCCCTTGCGCGCCTTGCGCAGCAGCTTCTGGATCACATCGTTGTGCGCCTGCGGCCAGTACCAGTGGCGGCGCAGCTGCCAGCCGTCGATGATGTCGCCGACCAGGAACAGGGTCTCGCACTCGGTGTGCTTGAGGAAATCGAGCAGCGCCCGCGCCTGGCAGCCGGGCGTGCCCAGGTGCAGATCGGAGATCCACAGGGTGCGGTAGCGCTGTGGCGGCCGTGTGACTTCGTCATCGGCCACGGCACCAGCCGGACCGGTCGTATCGCGCCATGCGCGAAGAAAGGCGTCGTCGCGTTGCATGGAAGGGCACGATCGCAGCCGCGCGTGACGCGCCGGTGGCGCCGCGGTGACGCGTCCGTGACAGGGGAAGCCTGGGGGTGATTCGCCTTTCGTGCCGCCGAGAATCGCTGTCATGCGACCTGGCCAGATCATCGTTCTCGCGACCCCTGTCTTCTTCCTGCTGATCGGGATCGAGTTCCTGGTCGGCTGGCTGCGCGCGCGGCGCGGCACCGGCCAGGACACCTACCGCCTGCCCGACACGCTCAACAGCATCGGCCTGGGCATGCTGAGCCAGATCAGCGCGGCCCTCACCGGACTGCTGCGCATCGRCATCTACACCGCCTGCTGGTCGGCCTTCGCGCTGTTCCCCGACGAGGATTTCTGGATGCGCTGGTACGGCTGGCTGGCGGCGCTGGTCTTCTACGACTTCTGCTACTACTGGCTGCACCGCTTCGGCCACGAAAGCGCGGTGCTGTGGGCGGCGCACGTGGTGCACCACCAGAGCCAGCACTACAACCTTTCGACCGCGCTGCGCCAGACCTCCAGCGGCGCGCTGTTCGGCTGGATCTTCTACCTGCCGATGGCCATTGCCGGCGTGCCTCCGCTGGTCTTCGGCGTGGTCGCGCTGGTCGACCTGCTCTACCAGTTCTGGGTCCACACCGAGCAGGTCGGCAGGCTGGGCTGGTTCGACCGCTGGTTCTGCTCGCCCTCCAACCACCGGGTGCACCATGCGGTCAACGACCGCTACGTCGACCGCAACTACGGCGGCGTGCTGATCGTCTGGGACCGGCTGTTCGGCACTTTCAAGGAAGAGGACGAGCCCTGCGTCTACGGCACCCGGAGCCCGCTGCGCAGCTGGGATCCGGTGTGGGCCAACGCCGAAGTCTATTGGTCGCTGGCGCGCGACAGCTGGCGCACCCGGCGCTGGAGCGACAAGCTGCGCCTGTGGCTCAAGCCACCGGGCTGGCGTCCGGCCGACCTCGCGGCCAGCGACCCGAAGCCGCCCTTCGACATCCGCCAGGTGCAGCGCTACGAGCCGCCGGCCTCGCGCGGCGTGCAGGCCTTCGCGGCGCTGCAGTTCGTCCTGCTGCTGGGCGGCGCCACCGCCTTCCTGTGGTTCTCGGACGCGCTCGCATTCACCACCTCGCTGGTGTGGCTCGGCGCCCTGACCGCCGGGCTCTGGGCCACGGGCGCGGTGCTGCAGGGCCGGCTGCCGGTGATCGGCGTGCTGTTCGTCGACGCCGCCGCGCTGGCGACCGCGAGCGGCGCGCTCGGGCTCTCGGGTCTTCACGTCGTCTTCAAGCCGCTGGCGCTCGCGATCCTGATCGTTTTCGCCGTGACCCGCGCACGCACCAGCGCCATGCCGGGCCGCTTCGCCCTGCTGCTGATCGCGGGCCTGGCGGCCTCGCTGGCCGGCGATGTGCTGCTGATGTGGCCGAGCCTCTTCGTCCCGGGCCTGGTGGCCTTCCTGCTCGCTCACCTCGCGTACATCGCGCTGTTCGCCGAAGGCGTGGGGCTCTTTCCGCGCCCGCGCGCGCTGGCTGCCACGCTGGCGATCGGCGCCTTGATGTACGCCTTCCTGTGGTGGGGCGGCCTGCCCGCCGGCCTGCGGATTCCGGTCGGCGTCTATGTCATGGTGATCGCCTGCATGGCGGCCCAGGCCCTCGGTCGCGCGGCCGTTCTGGGCGATGCGTGCGCGCGGCAGGTGGCGCTGGGTGCCTGCCTCTTCATGGTGAGCGACGCGCTGCTGGCGACCAATCGATTCGTCCAGCCGCTGCCGGTGGCCTCGCTGTGGGTGCTGGCGAGCTACTACGCGGCGCAGTGGTTGATCGCGTCGAACGCACGTCCGCGCTGAGAGCCCCACGAGGGGCGGTCCGCTGCCGGCCCGAGGCGACACGCCTCAGGTACCGAACATGTCCCCATCMCGCTGCGGCGGCGCCACCCCCAGGTGCCGGTACGCGGCCAGCGTCGCGATGCGCCCGCGCGGGGTGCGCTGCAGATAGCCCTGCTGGATCAGGTAGGGCTCGATCACGTCCTCGATGGTGCCGGACTCCTCGCCGATGCTGGCGGCGATGTTGTCGAGCCCGACCGGCCCGCCGTCGAAGCGATGGATCACGGCCTCGAGCAGCTTGCGGTCCATCAGGTCGAAGCCCTGCGGATCGACGTCGAGCATCGCCAGCGCCTTGTGCGCGACGTCGACGGTGATGCGGCCGTCGCTCTTCACCTGCGCGTAGTCGCGCACCCGGCGCAGCAGCCGGTTGGCGATGCGCGGGGTGCCGCGCGAACGGCGCGCAATCTCGAGGCCACCGGCATCGTCCATCGGCACGCCCAGCAGGCCGGCGCTGCGCCGCACGATGCGGGCCAGTTCTTCGGCCGTATAGAACTCGAGCCGCGCGACGATGCCGAAGCGGTCGCGCAGCGGATTGGTCAGCATGCCGGCGCGCGTGGTGGCGCCGACCAGCGTGAAAGGCTGCAGGTCGAGCTTGATGCTGCGCGCAGCCGGCCCCTCGCCGATCATGATGTCGATCTGGTAGTCCTCCAGCGCGGGATAGAGGATTTCCTCGACCACGGGCGAGAGCCGGTGGATCTCGTCGATGAAGAGCACGTCGTTGCGCTCGAGGTTGGTCAGGAGCGCCGCCAGGTCCTTCGGCTTCTCGAGCACCGGGCCCGAGGTCTGGCGCAGGTTGACGCCGAGTTCGGCCGCGATGATGTGCGACAGCGTGGTCTTGCCGAGCCCCGGCGGGCCGAACAGCAGCACGTGGTCGAGCGCCTCGGCGCGATGGCGCGCCGCGCCGATGAAGATCTCGAGCTGCTCGCGCACCTTGGCCTGGCCGACGTATTCGTCGAGCAGCTTGGGCCGCAGCGCCCGCTCGATGGCTTCCTCATTGGGCGAGGCGGGCGCGGCGGAGACCACGCGTTGCGGGGCCGGGGCGAAGTCGTCGGTCTGGATGGTCATGGGGCGATAGGCTGAAGGAACAGTTTAGTCGGCCGAACGGCCGCTCAAGGATCCGCCGCGGTTCGCCGAAGGGGTCCGCTCGTGCAGAATGCGCGACCAGGAGGGATCCCCCAGCGTGTCGATCTATGAATTGAAACCGAGGTTTCAGGCTTTGCTGCGGCCGCTGGTCGGGCGCCTGCACGCCGCCGGCGCGACGGCCAACCAGGTCACGGTCGCCGCCTGCGTGGTCTCGGTGGCGCTCGGGCTCTGGCTCTTCTTCGCCGCCCCGCCTGCATCCGCCTTCGCGCTGGTCCCGCTCTGGATGCTGCTGCGCATGGCCTTCAACGCCGTCGATGGCATGCTGGCGCGCGAGCACGGCCAGCGAAGCGCTCTCGGGGCCTTCCTCAACGAGCTGACCGACGTGGTCTCCGACGCCGCGCTCTATCTTCCCTTCGCCCTGGTCGCGCCCTTCAGCCCGTTCTGGGTCGGCACCGTCATCGTGCTGGCGGGCCTGAGCGAGTTCGCCGGCGCCCTGGGCCCGACCGTCGGCGCCTCGCGCCGCTACGACGGCCCGCTGGGCAAGAGCGATCGCGCCTTCGTCTTCGGCGCGCTCGGGCTCTACGTCGCGCTGGGCCTGCCGCTGCCGGCCTGGACCGCATGGCTCATGCCGCTGCTCGCCCTGGGCGTTGCGTGGACCATCGGCAACCGCATCCGCCGCGCCCTCGCCGAAGCCGGCGCCCCACCCAGCCCCTGATACAGGAAACCGAATGACCGACCCGCGCGTGCCCCGAGAAGAACAATTCAGCACACACGACGGCGTCTCGCTGTTCTACCGCCACTGGCCAGCCACCGGCACCACGCGGCGCGGCGCGATCGTGCTGTTCCACCGCGGCCACGAGCACGGCGCCCGCATGGCGCACCTGGTCGACGAGCTGGCGCTGCCGGACTTCGACTTCTTTGCCTGGGATGCGCGCGGCCATGGCAAGTCGCCCGGGCAGCGCGGCTACAGCCCGAGCTTCGCGACCTCGGTGCGCGACGTGCAGACCTTCATCGAGCACATCGGCAGCGCGCACGGCGTCGCGCCCCAGGACATCCACGTGATCGCACAGAGCGTGGGCGCCGTGCTGGTCGCGACCTGGGCGCACGACTACGCGCCCCAGGTGCGGGGCCTCACGCTGGCCTCGCCGGCCTTCAAGGTCAAGCTCTACGTGCCCTTCGCGCGCGCCGGCCTCGGGCTGATGCACAAGCTGCGCGGCCTGTTCTTCGTCAACAGCTACGTGAAGGCGAAGTTCCTCACGCACGACCCGGAACGCATCGCGAGCTACGAAAGCGATCCGCTGATCTCGCGGCCGATCGCCGTGAACATTCTGCTGGGGCTCTACGAGGCGGCCGACCGCGTGGTCGCGGACGCCAATGCGATCACGCTGCCGGTGCAGCTGCTGATTTCCGGCGCCGACTGGGTGGTGCATCACAAGCCGCAGCACCGCTTCTTCGAGCGCCTCGGCAGCGCCGTGAAGACGAAGATGGAACTGCCCGGCTTCTTCCACGACACCCTCGGCGAGAAAGAGCGGGCGCCCGCGGTGCGCGCCATCCGCGAGTTCGTGCTGCAGCTGTTCGACGCTCCGCCGCCGCCGGTGGACCTGCGCGCGGCGCACCTGCACGGCAACACGGCGGACGAGTCGCGCGCGCTGGCCAGGCCCCTGTCGCCGCTGTCGCCGCGCGGCGCGTACTGGGCGTTCACGCGCGCGAGCCTGCGCTTCGGCGGACTGCTGTCGCGCGGCGTGAAGCTGGGACACGACACCGGCTTCGACTCGGGCAGCACGCTCGACTACGTCTACCGCAACGAAGCCCGCGGCGCCGGGCCGCTCGGCCGCTCGATCGACCGGACCTACCTCGATTCGATCGGCTGGCGCGGCATCCGGCAGCGCAAGCTCCATGTGGAGGAACTGCTGCGCGAAGCGATGGAACGGCTGGCGAAGGAACAGCGCGAGGTGCGCGTGATGGACATCGCGGCCGGCCATGGCCGCTACGTGCTCGACGCGGTGTCGACCAGCCCGGTCAAGGCGAGCTCGATCCTGCTGCGCGACTACAGCGACATCAACGTGCGCGACGGCCGTGCGCTGATCGCCGAGAAAGGCCTGGAAGGCACGGCGCAGTTCGTGCAGGCCGACGCCTTCGACCGCGCCAGCCTCGCCGGCGTGCGGCCGCGGCCCACGCTGGCCGTGGTGTCGGGACTCTACGAACTCTTTCCCGACAACGACCTGGTGGCCCGCTCGCTGGCCGGTGTCGGCGACGCGGTCGAGGACGCCGGCTATCTGGTCTACACCGGCCAGCCCTGGCATCCGCAGCTCGAGATGATCGCCCGGGCGCTCACCAGCCACCGGCAGGGCGAGGCCTGGGTGATGCGCCGCCGCACGCAGGCCGAAATGGACCAGCTGGTCGCACAGGCGGGCTTCCGCAAGATCGCCCAGCGGGTCGACGAATGGGGCATCTTCACGGTGTCGCTGGCCGTGCGCGCGGCCCCATGAAACCGGGCACCAGGCCCCGCCTGTGGAAGCGCGCCGCCGCGTGGCTGGCGCTGCTGGGCCCGCTCTTCTATATCAGCTACGGTTTCGCCAACTGGTGGGCCGCGACACGCGCCCATGTCCCCGCGCTGGTCTTCGAATGGGAACGCGGCACGCCCTTCTGGCCGTGGACGATCTTCCCGTACTGGACCATCAACGCCTTCTACGCGCTCTCGCTCTTCCTCGCCCAGGACCGCCACACGCTGGACCGGCATGCGGCGCGGCTGCTCACGGCCCAGGCGGTCGCGGTGAGCTGCTTCGTGCTGTGGCCGCTGCATTTCA
>NZ_JBFUCI010000246.1:0-9473 GCF_056405335.1 Variovorax sp. P1_H12_2 | reverse complement strand
GAGCATCGTGCGCGGGCTGGCCAGCGAGCTGCTGTCGGGTGCCCACGATCCCTCCCAGTTGCTGYGCGCGTGGGGCGAACTCGAGACCTGGGAGCGCGAGATGCCCGAGGTCGCGATCCATGCGGCCCAGCGCATGGTGGCGCTGCGCGGCGATCTTGCTTTGGCGCGCGCCTGGCTGCTGCCGGCCTGGGAGCGCATGGTCGAGCATCCGCAGAGCCTGGGTGAAGCCTTGCGCGTGAAGCTGGTCCGTGCGCTGGAAGCGGGTCTCGATTCGGTCGATGCCGACTGGCTGTCGCGGATCGAGTCGGCGCAGCGGAACAATCCGCGCGATGCCAATCTGCAGTACCTGGCGGGCATGGCCTGCATGAAGCGCCAGCTGTGGGGCAAGGCGCAACAGTTGCTCACACAAGCTGGCCTGGGGTTACAGGATGCGAACCTGCACCGGCGGGCCTGGCAAGCGCTGGCGCAGCTGGCCGAGGCGCGCGATGACGCTGACCAGGCGTCGGCTGCCTGGAAGCGCGCAGCACAGACGGAAAATCCGTAGTCTGCACCGCCGCGTGCGGCTTTGATGCTATTGAATCAATAGCGCGGGCAGCGAAAAACCTGCCGCTTCGGGCCTGTTTCGAGTCGGGAAATTCCTGAAATCGTGCGATTTCCACGCCTGATCAGAAAAATTTCCTCTGACTAAAGTTCTACGCCAAGAAAGCATTTGAGTCGTCCCCGCTCCTGATGTACAGTCGTAACTGTTTGCAAAAGTATTCATTTCAGGGTCACCATGCGGAGCTGCACTTGAAGCATTTTTTACTACATGCCGTGGTGCTGATTTCGGCGGGCGTGCTGGTACAGGGCTGCGCGCCACTGGCGCCGGGCTTCCGTTCAGCCAGCAACGATGCCCAGCAAGCTGTGTCGCCGGCCGGTTTTTCGACCTCAGAGATCGATCCGCCGCCGGCGGGCGCGTTGACCGAGATCACTCCTGTCCTGATCGGGGCGCATCGCGCGGCCACCCGCCAGACCAAGCTCAGCGCCGAAGTGATGGGTTTGCTGGGCCCGACGGAGCCCTACCGGATCGGTCCCGGTGATGTGGTGGGCATCGTGGTGTTCGACCATCCGGAGATGGTGTTCAGCTCGGTTCCCGCGACCACGGTGGCCGACCCTGCCAGCGTCTCTCCCGCACCCGGCTACATCGTCTCGAACACCGGCCAGTTGAGTTTTCCGTACATCGGGCCGCTCAAGGTGGCGGGGATGACCATCCAGGAAATGGAGCAGGCGGTGGTGAAGCGCCTCGCGCGCGTCTTCAAGGACCCGCAGATCAGTGTCCGGGTCGAGGCCTTCCGCAGCAAGCGCGCCTACATGGACGGTGAGATCCGTACACCCGGACTGATTTTGTTCACGGACATTCCGATGACCTTGGCGGAAGCGATCAACCGCGCGGGCGGCCTGACGCCGAACGGCGACCGTTCGGCGCTCGAGTTGACGCGCGAGGGCAAGACGATCTCCATCGACCTGATGGCGATGGCCGATGCCGGGATCAATCCCAGCCGCCTCCCGCTGCGCCCGGGCGACATGATCTATGTGCGTGGCCGCGAGGAGCGCAAGGTCACGGTGATGGGTGAGGTGACCCAGCAGGGCGGGGTGCTGATGCGCAATGGCCGGCTGAGCCTGAACGACGCCCTGACCGAAGTGGGCGGCGTCAACCTGACGACCGCCAATCCGCGCCAGATCTATGTGATTCGCAACGAAGCCCAGGGCCAGTCGATCTTCCATCTGGACGCCCGCACGCCCAGCGCGATTGCGATGGCGAATGGATTCCCGCTGCAGGCCAAGGACGTCGTGTATGTCGACCCGGTGCCGCTGGTGCAGTGGAACCGCGTGCTGAACCTGATCTTGCCGACTGCGACGACGGCGAGTTCCTACCAGACGCTCACCGTCACCGGCCGCTGACCGAGCCGATCGTGACTATCCGGAACATCCTCGTCGTGTGCATCGGAAACATCTGCCGCAGCCCGATGGCCGAAGGCTTGCTCGCCGCGGCCCTGCCGGACGCGCAAGTCGCATCCGCCGGCCTCGGCGCCCTCGTGGGTGAGCGCGCGGACGCCATCGCCTGCGAACTGATGCAGGAGCGCGGCATCACCCTCGAAGGCCACCGTGCGCGGCAGATCAGCTTTGATGCCTGCCAGCGCGCCGACCTGATCCTCGTGATGGACGGCGAGCAGCGCCGCGCGGTCGAGGAGCGCTATCTATTTGCCTCCGGCAAGGTATTTCGTCTCTGTGAGTTCAGCGATCAGGACGTGCCGGACCCCTACCGGGCCGGCCGCGCTTCTTTCGAGCGGTCGCTGACGCTCATTGAAGACGGCACCCAGCAATGGGTCAAACGCATTTCAAGAGTATCCAGCCGATGAATTCCTCTCTCATTCCCAAACCCACTCCAAGTTCCTTCGGCACGTCGGATGAGGAGGATTTCGACTTTGGGCACTACCTCGAGGTGCTCGTCGCGAACAAGTGGCTGATCGCCTTCGTGACCCTGGTCGTGTTCCTCGGCGGCGTGGTGTATGCGTTCCTCCAGCGGCCGGTCTACGAGTCCAACCTGGTGATCCAGGTGGAGGGCCCGGACAACACCGGCAAGGGTGTCCTCAGCGACGTCGGCGGGCTGTTCGACGTCAAGACGCCCGGCAGCGCCGAAATGGAAATCATCCGCTCGCGCATGATCGCCGGCAAGGTCGTCGAGGCGATCAAGCTCGACGTCGTGGCCGGCCCGCGCTATGTGCCCTATATCGGCGGCTGGCTGGCGCGGCGGGCGAGCGGCCTGTCGGACCCGGGCTTCCTGGGCTTTGGCGGCTATGTGTCGGGCACGGAAAGGATCGACGTGGCCCAGTTCGATGTCCCGAAGACGATGGAGGGGACGTCCTTCGTGGTGACGGCCAAGGGCGACGGTCAGTACACGCTGTCGGCCTCCTCGCTGCCTGAGCCTCTGACCGGCACGGTTGGCGCCCTCCTGAAGGCGCAGACCCCCGCCGGGGAGCTCGCGCTCACGGTGAGCGCGCTATACGGCAAACCGGGCGCCGAGTTCAACCTGATGCATCTGCCCAATCTGCCGACCACCCTCGGGCTTCAGGCCGGCCTCCAGCTGAGCGAGCGGGGCAAGTCGTCCGGCATCATCAACGTCGCGCTGCAGGACATCGATCCCAACCGGGTGCAACGGGTGCTGAACGCCGTGGGCGCGCAGTACGTGCAGCAGAACGTCGAGCGCAAGGCGGCGGAAGCGCAGAAGACGCTGGCGTTCCTCGACGTCCAGTTGCCGCTGTTCAAGCGTCAGATGGAGGCCGCCGAAGAGGTCTACAACCGCTATCGCAACCAGAAGGGAACGGTGGCGTTCTCCGAAGAAGCGACCATGATCCTGGGCCAGGCCGTCGACCGCCAGACCAAGCTGCTGGAGGCCCAGCAGCGCCGGCGCGAACTCGAAGCGCGCTTCACCGCCAATCATCCGCTGGTCCAGACGCTGGACGCGCAGATTGCGGCGTTGAAGGCCGACATAGCCGCGATCCAGACGCGGATCAAGGGGTTGCCCGCGATCCAGCAGGAAGCGGTGCGCATGGAGCGCGATGTCAAGGTGAACACCGAGCTCTACCAGTCGCTGCTCAACAATGCGCTGCAGCTTCGCCTGGTGAAGGAAGGCAAGGTCGGCAACGTCCGCGTGCTCGACGAGGCCGTGCTGCCGATGTTCCCCATCAAGCCGAACCGGACGGTCATCATGGCTGCGGCCCTGGCCCTGGGCCTGTTCCTCGGCGTCTGCGCGGCGTTCCTGCGCAATGCCTTCGTGGAGCAGCGCATCCGCGATCCGCACGAGGTCGAGGCCGACATCGGCCTGCCGGTGTTCTCGACCATTCCGCTGAGTCCGGCACAGGATGCCATCGCGAAGCGGCGCTTGAGCGGCGCCACCGGCGTGCGTCTGCTGACGATCGAGAAGACCGACGACCCCGCCGTCGAGAGCTTGCGCAGCCTGCGCACCGCGATGCAGTTCGCCATGCTGGAGTCGCCGAACAACCGCGTGTTGATCACCGGGCCGACGCCGGGCGTCGGCAAGAGCTTCGTGGCCGCCAATTTCGCCGCGCTGATGGCAGCCGCCGGCAAGCGGACCCTGTTGATCGATGCCGATCTGCGGCGCGGCCACACGCACCAGTATTTCGGTCTGCAGCGTCACGGCGGCCTGTCGGAATTGATCGCCGGCAGCTTGACGGTGCAGCAGACCGTGCACCGCCAGGTGGTTCCCAGCCTGGACTTCCTGGCCACCGGGCAGTTGCCGCCCAACCCGGCCGAACTGCTGATCTCGGACTCGTTCAAGTCGCTCCTCGAACGTTTGTCCGACCAGTACGACCTGGTTGTCATCGACGCGCCCCCGGTGCTGGTCGCCGCCGACACGAGCACGGTGGCCACGCACGTGGGCACCGTGCTGCTGGTGGCACGCGCCGAGCAGTCCACGATGGGTGAGCTGAAGGAAAGTACACGGCGTCTCGCGATGGGCGGCAAAGCGGCCACCGGCGTGCTGCTCAACGGCATGAACGTGCGCCGCAGGGGCTACGCGCCCTACAAGTACGGCCGCTACCGCTACACCAACTACAACTACGAGAGCATCCTGCCCGAAGAGCAGTAGCTGTTGCTCGCCCCCAGGTTGCCCGGCACTGCGTGTCCGGGCGCCCACCCCCTACCGGGGGCAACACCGGCGGACTGGCAAAGCCAGATCCGCGGTGTTTTGCGAACAAGGCCGGGCTTCGCCGGCCTTTTCAGCTTTTGATGCAGGACTGGAGGTCGCGTTCGAACTGGGCGAGGACGGCGTCGCGGTCGAAGTGGGCTTCGGCGAAGGCGCGGGCGCGCAGGCCGAGTTCCGCGCGCAAAGCGGGTTGGGAGGCCAGCTGGAGCACCGCATCGGCGAAGGCGCGGGCGTTGTCCGGGGGGACGGCCAGGCCGCAATGGCTGGCCACCTTGCCGAGCTCCGTATCGGCCCTCGCGCCGGCGACCACCGGCCGGCCGCTGCTGAGCATGCCGGTGAGCTTGGAGGGCATCACGAGGTCGGCGGCGTCCGCGCGCTGCGGCAACAGATGGATGTCGGCGAGGCCGAGCAGATCGCCCAGGCGCTTGACCGGCTGCAGGTCAAGGAAGCGCACGTTCGGGAGCTTCCCGCAGCGTTGCATCAACTCGGCGCGGCCGGCGCCGTTGCCGCAGAACACGAACTCGAGGTCGGGCTGGTGCTGCAGCATGTCGGCCATTTCGGCCAGCAGTTCCAGACCCTGCTTGGCGCCGGTGTTGCCCGAATAGAGTGCCACGACGGCATCGTGCCGGATGCCCAGCTCCGCCCGATACGGACTCGCCGCCCGCAGGGGCTGCACGGCCGACACGTCGGCCCAGTTCGGCAGCGAGATCAGCCGCGCATCCTCCGTGCCTTTGTGGGTCGCTCGCTCCATCATGCGCAGGGAGATCGTCGAGATGCGGTCGAACCGGCGCATCAGGCCGCGCTCGATCATGGCCACGAACGATCGCAGGCCGGCGCCCTTGAGCAGGCCGAGATCGAAGGCGGCATCCACCTCGTAGTCCTGGATGTGCAGCCATGCCTTCGCCGAACGCAGGCGCGCGAAGGCCAGCGCCGCCGGGGCACAGAACAGCGGCGGTTCGGTCACCCACACGACGTCGGGTTTCCAGCGCCATTGCGCGAGCAGCGTGGGAACGCTCGAAATCGCGAAGCTGGCCAGGTGAACCAGCCTCTTCAGTCCCGACGCCTTGCGCGGCACCCACAGCGGCGCGCGGAAGACGGTGGCGCCGTGCCACTCTTCGCGGGCGTAGCGCGAGCCCTTGTAGCCGGGCCAGACCGCCCAATCCGGGTAGTAGGGCGGCGCCGTCACCACCCGCACTTCATGCCCCCTGGCCGCGAGCCAGGCAACCATCTCTCCCGTGTATTTGCCGATGCCGGTCAGTTCCGGCGCGAAATTGATTCCGTAGACAAGAAGTTTCATTGACTCTCGGGCAGCGTTCCGGCGCCGGTTCGGCTTGGTCTTGACTGTGTCGCGGCGGCGCCCGACACCGGCGTATGTTCGCCGATGATCCGGACCAGCGTTTGCGCGACCTGCCCGACCTGGAAACGATGCCGGAATGAGCGCTGCGCCGCGACGCGCATGGCCGCCATCTCCGCCGGCGTCAGCGCCAGCCAGCGCTGCAGGGTGTCGATCGTGCCGGCCAGCGTGTCCGGGGCCACAAGGCCTGCGCCGTCCTGCTCGATCTCGCGCCAGATGTTCACCTTGTTGCTGATCAGCACCGGCTTGTTGCAGGCCAGCGCCTCCACCACCGCGATGCCGAAGTTCTCCTGGTGCGATGGGAGGCAGAACACGTCCGCCGTGTGGAAAGCACCCCATTTGAGGTCGCCCAGCAGCATCCCGGTCCAGGTGATGCGCGCCGAAATGCCGAGCTCCGCGGCACGGTTCCTGAGCTGCTGCACCAGACCCTCGTCACCGGGGCCGGCCATGACCAGTTGCAGCTCGGGCGCATCGGCGGCGACGCGGGCGAATGCGTCGACCAGGAGGTCGCCGCCTTTCTTCTCGTGGATGCGTCCGAGATAGAGCAGCGATCGCTTGCCCCGAAGTTCGGGAAAGCGGTTCAGGAAGACCTCGGTGAGGGCCGCCGCGTCCGCAGGCGGCTCGGAGGTGCCGTACGAGCCGACGACTTCCCGGGCGCGGTAGAGCCCGAAGGATTGGCGCGCCAGAAGGCGCTCTTCCTCGCAGGTGAAGATCACTGCAGCGGCGTCGCGCAGCACGCGGTACTCGGCCCAGGGCCAGTACAGCCATTTCTTCAGGTGCTTGAGCGGATAGCGTCGCTTGAACCACGGGTCGAGCATGCCGTGGGTGTACACGAAATAGGGCGTGGTCGACGCATGCAACGCACGCCAGGCGGCGAAGCCGGCGTATTGCCAAAGACCGTTCACGATCACCGCGTCGTAGCCGGCCGCATGCTCGCGCAGCCACGTCACAGCGTTCGCGTTGTACATGTAGCTGGTGCGCGACGGCCCCACCGCGTGAAGCGGCGCCGGGCATTCGCGAACCCAGGCCGAAGCCGGATCGTCCAGCGACAGCAGTTCGCTCTCGTGGCCGAGCGCGACCAGGGCCTCATGGATTCGAAGCACGCCTTCGATCGGTCCGCCTCCGCGAGGATCGACCGAGGGAATCAGATGGAGCAGTCTCACGCCGATGGATTGCGAGGGGGAAAGAACTCGGCCGTGGGATGCCGGAATACGAGCAGGCCGAAAGCCAGCATGATGCCCAGCAGGCCGTGGGCCGAGAGTTGGCCGATCGCCGACCAGGTGAGGATGGCGAGCGACACGACCAACCACAGCAGGATCGGATAGACCGAGTGCAGCTGAAAGGACAGCTTCAAGCTCTTGCGGATGCCGGCGATGACGACGGCCACCTTGAAAGCGGAGAACGCGTAGCCGATCAGGCCGCCCTCGAGCAGGATCCGGCTGGCCTCGACTTCGGCCAGCGCGAAGTCGCCGGTGCTGCCGGTGCGCGTATAGGTCGCGAGGTTGGAGCCCAGGCCGATGCCGGAGCCGAGCCAAGTGAACTGGTCGTATGCAAAGGATTGGCCAAGGAAGATCATCAGCACGCGGCCCCAGAAGCCCTCGACCTCGGAGGCCTCCTGGAAACGCTGCTCGGTGATCTGGATCGCACCGCTGAAGGCGAAGAACAGCACCGCGAGCAGCAAGAGTCCGACGACGACGCCCACGATGGCCCGGCCCTTGGCCTTGCCCCGCGCCAGCCAGAGCCGGCCGACGAAGTAGCCTGCAACCATCAGGCCAGACAGGGTGACGGCAGTGCGCGAGCCGCTCACCATGCTCGAGACGACGAAGGCACCGAACAGTGCCATCGCGAACAGAGTTTGCCACCTGGCCCGCTTTCGCGCCCCGGCGAAAGCGAACACCAGCGGCGTCATGAGCGCCAGGTAGGTGGTGTAGCCGGCCGTGAAACTGAAAGTGCCGGTGGTCCGGACGACATCGGCGATCACCAGGAAAACGCCGGTCTCGTCGCCATCGACCTGGCTGTTGATGCGCGCGCCCGGCGGCGAAAAATGCTGCAGCACGACCAGCGGCGTCATCAGCAGCAAGGTCCAGGCGGCCACCCGCATCGCGGCCCGATAGTCGGCTTCGTTCATTGCGGCGGCTGCGGCCACACCGAACCATATGTACAGCAGCCAGAAGCGCAGCCCGATCAGCAGCACGGTGGGCGAACTCTCTCCGGCGACGAGTTGCAGCAGGCCCCAGGCAACGACCAGGCAGGACCACACGAGCAGTGTCTGGRTGATGCCCTTGTGCCGTTGCAGCGCGCCATTGCGAAGGGCATAGGCGATCACATAGATCGCCAGCAGGTCGCGCATCAGGAGCAGCGGCAGCGTGGCCGCCGAGCTCACCCATTTGCGCACTGCGCCTTCCAGCACGATGATCAGGAACACCGCGATGAAGGCTTTGCCGGCACGGGTCAGCGTCGACTTGCGCGCCGGTGCATGGGAATGGGAAGCCACCGTGCTCATTGAACAAATTCCTCGAACAACTCTCCGGCRCGGCTTCGGTAGCTCGCCCACGAGAACGCATCTCCCGACTGGCGAGCCATGGCCCGTGCGGCATGCAACTGCGCCGGGTTGCGAGCCAATTGTCGCAGCAGCGAATGCAGCGGCTCCACCTCCGGCTCCACGATCCAGCCGCTGCCCGGAAAAGCCTCGATCATCGCCTTGGCGCCGGTATTCGTCGAGACCACGGCAGGCGTTCCGCAGGCCATCGCCTCGGCGACCACCATCCCGAACGAATCGAAGCGCGAGGGCAGCAGCAGGCAGTCGGCACGCGCGAGGATCGAAAACAGCTTGCCCTGCGGCACGCTCGGCGTGTGGCGGGTATTGGGCGTGGCAAGCACGGCGCGCAGCAACTCGGCGTCGGCGACGCCGCCGACGAACTCCAGCTCGTAGCCGATGCCTTCGGCATGCAGCCGCCGGAAGGCGGCAACGATGCTGTCGATCGACTTCAGCCGGCTCAGTGCGCCGGCGAAGACGAAGCGCGGCGGACCGTCGTGGGCCTGCCACGCCGGCACGTCGGGCGGCAACTCGGCACCGAGCATCATGGACCGGATCCTGTCGGCCGGCACGCCGTTGTCCGTGTAGCTTTCCGCGGCCAGCGGAGAGCATGTCAGGATCAGGTCGGCCAAGCGGATCTCCTCGTCCTTGCGGCGATTGATCTCGGGCGTGTAAGGCGTATCGACGGCGCCCAGCAGCCGGGCGGCGGTCCCGTGGTGGAAGGCGGCGGCGTCCAGCACGCAGCGCGCGCCGACCGCCTTGGCCGCCTGGAACGTGTGATAGGCCGCGTTTTCGTAGGCGACGACGACTTTCGGCCTGAACTGTCGTATCTGCTGCGCGGCCCAGTGATCGAACCAGTGGAAAACACGGTGCACGAT